>JADLFD010000584.1 GCA_020845805.1 Verrucomicrobiales bacterium
CCCTCCCCGTTCTGTGAAGCTCTGTGTGCCTTCTGTGGATGCACCCTGAATTGCGATCCTCTTCGGCACTCAAAACAGGTCCCGCAAGGATGTCCGGGGCGTTTATCCAAGCCCGAGACGGAGGCTACGCTGGCGAGAAGGGATGGTGCAAGAGCGGGGCGCTCACGCGCGCCGCGCCAATCCCGCATCCCAGTCTTTCCAGACTGGCTCCAACCCCAGGCGTGAGATGGCGGCCGCCACGGCGTGTGCCGGTCGGTCGTCCGCAATCTCGAACTGCCCCGTGGCCGAAGTGCGGTTCGGGTCCGCGCTCCACTCCGAAGCGTCGGCCGCCTCAATGCGTCCGCGTTTCGTGTAGTGCACGCTCTCGCGTCCGGCGCCCGTATAGCCGCCCGGCTCGGTATGGCTCCCTGCGCTGGCCAGCGTGATGCCCAGCGGCAGCAGTCCATCCCGCAGGGGAGCCGCCTCGCGAGTCGACAACACCAACCCGACGTCCGGCAGAAACAGGCGAAACGCGCAGATCAATTGCACCATCTCCCGGTCCAGCATGTGGGTCAGCGGTTGGAACGCACCAGCACACGGGCGCAACCGGGGCAACGAGAGGGTCACCTGCGCCTTCCAGCAGTGCCGCAGTAACCACTGCGCGTGCGCCGCCACGGCGATCGCTTCGGCGCGCCAGTCGGCCAACCCGAACAACGCTCCGATCCCCAGGCGGCGAAACCCTGCGGCGTAGGCACGCTCCGGCGTGGCCAACCGCCAGTTGAAATCCTTCTTTGGCCCCAACGTGTGCACCTGCTCGTAGATGGCGCGATCGTAGGTTTCCTGGTACACCACCAACCCCTCCGCTCCCGCCTCGACCAAGGGCCGGTACTCGGCGGTTTCCATCGGCCCGACCTCCAGGGAAACGCCGGGAACCTCGGAGCCCACAGCGCGCACGCACGCTTCCAGGTACCCCTCCGAAACGAACTTGGGATGTTCCCCCGCCACGAGCAACAGGTTGCGAAACCCCTCCGCACTCAACGCCCGCGCCTCGCGCAGCACGTCCTCCGGCGACAACGTCACGCGCAGGATGGGATTGTCCCTCGAAAAGCCGCAGTAGGCGCAGTTGTTGATGCACTCGTTGGACAGGTACAACGGAGCGAAAAGGCGGATCACCTTGCCAAAGCGCTGGCGCGTCAACGCCATGGAACGCTGCGCCATGCTCTCCAGCGACAGCCCGGCAGCGGGAGAGAGCAGCGCGGCGAAATCCTCCAACCGCTGCGGCCCCGCTCCGCGCAGCAACGCGGCGACTGCCGACGCGTCGGCGGAGTGAGCACGCTCGACCCATCGTGCCAACGGCAGTGCGTGGAACGCCTCCACGAACGACGCCCGGCCGACTCCCGACTGCGAGACAGCGACCACGGCTAGTATCCCAAGCGCATCAGCACGGTTTCCAACTGCGCCTGGAACTCGGCGACGTCGGCCGGTGAGGGTTTATATCCAGGCTTGCCAGGAATCACTCCCAGCCGGCCGGACTGATCCAGCTGCCACTGGGCTTCATGGCCATCCCGGAAGGTCACCTTCCCACTCACCAGCGCGCCCGGTCGCGCGATCTGGTCGACCGTCACCGACACCGATCCCCCGAGCGCGGATTCATCGGCCGGAACCGTCTTCAACGACGACGCCGGGCCCGGCCCGGCCCCGGGGCGAGCGGAGGCGGCCGCGGCGGCAGGATTTGGTCCGCTGGCGGTCAGTGCCGTGGGCGGCGCAACGGGCGCGGGCGGCGGATCCTTCGGACGCAGGCGCAGGTCGTCCAACAGGAACCGAGCCTCCATGTAGGTCAGCGTGAGGCCAAACTCGGCGGAAAGCCGTGTCTGCACCTCGGCCACCTTCAGTCCCTGGTCAATCCATTCGCGAACCTTCGCGGTCTGTATGTCATCCAGCTTCATGTCGAAAATCGCTGGCGCTTGTTTTGGGCCCCACGCGCGCGCATTTCAATCCATTCCCGGTCCCGTTTCCCGGCCCCGCACGTCTTGCCTTGGCCCGCCCGGCCCTCTATCCACGGGCATGCCCCTCGTTTCCGTCAACCCCGCCACTGGGGAGCACCTCGAAACCCACGAGGAAGATTCCGACGAGGTCCTGACGCGTAAGCTCGATGCCGCGGGCGAAACGGCACGCGGCTGGGGCCCGCTGGCACCGGCGGAACGCGCGGCCCAACTCCTGCCCGTGGCCCGGTTGCTGCGCGCGCGTCGTGCCGACTACGCACGCCTGATGGCCCTCGAGATGGGGAAACCCATCACCCAGGGTCTCGCTGAAAGCGACAAATGCGCCACCGCCTGCGAGCACCTCGTTCGGCACGGGGCTGGCTGGCTGGCCCCCGAAACCGTCGACACCGAGGCCAGCTACAGCGCCGTCCACTACGAACCACTGGGCACGGTTCTCGCCATCATGCCCTGGAACTTCCCGTTCTGGCAGGTGATCCGATGCGCTGCCTCTGCGCTTCTCGCCGGCAATTCGGTGGTCCTCAAACATGCCTCCAACGTCACCGGCTGCGCACGAGCCCTCGGCGCCCTGTTTCGTGATGCCGGTCTTCCAGAGGGACTCTTCCAAGTCCTCTACACCGATTCGCGGCGGGTCGTTCGGCTCATCGAGCATCCGGCCGTTTCCGCAGTGAGCCTCACCGGCTCCGTCGCCGCCGGCCGCGAGGTCGCGGCCAGCGCCGGTCGCGCCCTGAAGAAGACCGTTCTCGAACTCGGCGGCAGCGATCCGTACGTCATCCTCGAGGATGCCGATGTTCCCGCCGCGGCACGGATCGCCGCACAATCCCGGCTTTTGAACTCGGGCCAAAGCTGCATCGCCGCCAAACGCCTCATCGTCGTCAGCCAGGTTCGCGACGCCTTCGAAGGCGAGTTCCTCGCCGCTCTCCAAGCCGCGCGCCTGGGAGACCCGCTCGATCCGGCCACCGAGATCGGGCCTTTGGCGCGGCGGGATTTGCGCGACGAACTCCACCTGCAGGTCCAACGCACCATCGCCCAGGGCGCCCGCTGCGCGCTCGGCGGCCGGCTTCCGCCCGGGCCCGGCGCCTATTACCCGCCCACTGCGCTGCTCGACGTCCGACCCGGCATGACGGCGTTCGACGAGGAGACCTTCGGTCCGGTGGCCCCCATCACCGTCGCGCGCGACGAGGACGAAGCCATCACCCTGGCCAATGCCTCGAACTTCGGACTCGGCGCCGCGGTCTTCACCCGGGATCTCGCGCATGGCCGGGCGCTGGCCGCCACCGCGTTCCGAGCCGGCTCCTGCTTCGTCAATGCACTGGTGCGCAGTGATGCGCGCCTGCCGTTCGGCGGTATCCAGGACTCCGGGTACGGACGCGAACTCAGTGCGCTCGGTCTGCGGGAATTCACCAACATCAAGACGGTCTACGTGGCGTGATCGCCTCCGTCACCGGGCCCAGGCTTCCGCGCCCGAACCGCTGGGCAGCACCCCACTCATCCCCTGGCCGTCGGTCTTGACGCCACTCGCCCCGCGCTCCCAGCCTTTCTGACCCTGAGGCGAGGGATCCCCCCGGACCCAGGTTGCGATACCCATGAAGAGCGCCGTCACCGTCTGTCTGGTCCCCGAGGCGCGCTCGGGTCCGTTCGTCTTCCACGGTGATCTCGAGCGTGCCTGCACGCGGGCCGCGGAGCTCGGATTCGACGCCATCGAGCTGTTTCCGCCGGATGCTGAGGCGATCGACCCGCGCTCCCTGCGCCAGATCCTGCATCGCAACCGACTCCAACTGGCCGCGGTCGGGACCGGTGCGGGCTGGGTGGCGCGCAAGCTCTCCCTGACCGACCCGGACCCCGCCGTTCGCCATCGCGCACAGCAGTTCGCCGCTGCGCTGGTGGACTACGCCGGCGCCTTCGGAGCGCCGGCGATCCTCGGTTCCATGCAAGGTCGCGCCGACGGGGCGACGACGCGGGAGCAGGCCCTCGCCTGGATCGCGGAGGCACTCGAACAGCTCGGCCCGCGCGCGCATGCGCAAGGCGTGCCCTTCCTGCTCGAGCCCCTCAATCGCTACGAATCAAACCTGTTCAACACGCTCCACCAAGCCTCCCTGTTCACGGCCACCCTCCGCACCCGCAACATCCGCCTGCTCGCCGACCTGTTCCACCTGAACATCGAGGAAGCCTCCATCCCCGACGCCCTCCGCACCGCCGGCTCCGGCATCGGCCATGTGCACCTCGCCGACAGCAACCGCTCCGCGGCCGGCTTCGGTCACACCGACCTGACCGCGGCCGTCGCTGCGTTGCGTGAGATCGGATACGACGGCTATCTCTCCGCGGAAGTGTTCCCGCGCCCCACAGCCGAGGAGGCCGCCACCCAGGCCATCCGCG
Source organism: Verrucomicrobiales bacterium (assembly GCA_020845805.1). Lineage (GTDB taxonomy): Bacteria > Verrucomicrobiota > Verrucomicrobiia > Limisphaerales > CAIMTB01 > CAIMTB01. The sequence continues at coordinate 4,356 of JADLFD010000584.1, forward strand.
CGTTCCGCACGCTCACTGCCGCCCGCTGACCATGAAGCACCCCGCCCTCGCCTCGGATGCCTTCCTCCACGACGTCGCCCAGGCACGCCATGAACCCGGGCTGCACCTCTGGTGGCTCGGCCAGAGCGGATTCCTGGTCCTTTGGAACCACCGGTTCCTGCTCCTCGACCCCTACCTCTCCGACTCTCTCACCCGGAAATACGCGGCCACGGACAAACCGCATGTGCGGATGACCGAACGCGTCATTGCACCGGAACGCCTTGGATTCATCGACGTGGTGACGTCGAGCCACAACCACACCGACCATCTCGATCCCGAATCCCTGCGCCCCCTGGCCCGCGCCAATCCTGAGCTGATCATGGTTTGCCCTGAAGCGAATCGTGCCACCGTCCGCGAGCGCTCCGGGCTCGCCGATCACGCCCTCCGCGGTGTGAACGCCGGCGAACAGGTGGAAGCCTCGGGATTCCAGCTCCACGCCATCCCCGCGGCGCACGAAACCCTCGATGTCGACAAGTCCGGCCGCCACCTCTACCTCGGCTTCGTGGTGCAGGCCGGCCCTTATCGCCTGGTGCACACGGGCGACACAGTGCGCTATGACGGCCTGGCGGAACGATGGATCCCGCCGGGCACAGACGTTGCCCTCTTTCCCATCAACGGCCGCGGCCCGGAGCGGCGTGTGGCGGGCAATCTCTGGGGTGCCGAGGCCGCTCAACTCGCGCGCGATATCCGTGCCGGGACGGTGATTCCCTGCCACTACGACATGTTCGAGTTCAACACCGCCACGCCCGACGCGTTCGAAACCGAGTGCCGGCGTCTGGGACAGCCCTTCATCACCCTCGCCCAAGGCGCACGACTCAGCCTTCCCCCTCGCACGGCTCCGCGACCCGACTCCCCCTCGTGAAAGCACGACGCCCGTTACGTTCGCGCATGTGGCACTGGCTCTTCTCCCTCGCCCTCGTCGTCGTGGCGCTCTGGATCTTCCTGCGCTGGTTCGAGTACCGGAACGTCTTTCACCCCTACCGCGAGGTCGCCCCGGCACCCCGGCATCTCGCGCGCGCGCCAGAGGCGGTGCGCATTCCCACCCCGGACGGCGTCGAACTGGGCGCGTGGTTTTTTCCCGCGGATCCAGCCAGCCCGCGTGCGGCCCTGACGGTGATCGTGAGCCATGGCAACGGCGGCAACATCTCCCACCGCATCTCCCTTTACGAAATCCTCCTCGATCTCGGCGTCTCCCTCCTGGCCTACGACTACCGCGGCTACGGCACCAGCACGGGACGCCCGACCGAAACCGGCACCTACACGGACGCCGAGGCGGCAGTAGACTGGTTGGTGGCGCGCGGGATCCCGGAGGAACGCATCGTGGTCCACGGTGAAAGCCTCGGTGGCGCCGTGACCGCCGAACTCGCGCTGCGCCGACCGCGCCTGCGCGGCGCCATCCTGCACAGCACCTTCACCAGCGTGCCCGATCTGGGCACGGAGCTGTTCCCCTTCCTGCCCGTCCGGCTGGTCTCCGCCATCCACTACGCCACGCGCGAGAAACTGCCGCGTATCAAGGTCCCTCTGCTCTTCCTCCACAGCCGCGAGGATACGCTGATCGGATTCCACCACGCCGAAGCCAACTTCGCCGCGGCGGCCGAGCCCAAGCGTCTGGTGGAAATCCGCGGCGACCACAACGACCAGCCCGAGGCGAGTCCGGAGGTCTACCGCCGCGCGCTGGGAGAATTCCTCGACGCCACCGCCCCACGGCTTCGGTAGGAAGCGCCAACTCGGCGTCGCCGTCGCGATCGCGATGGCTGCACGACGCGGAGGAGGCAGGCTTACGCCAGCAACTCGCGCAGCACGTGCCCGTGCACATCGGTCAGGCGCATATCGCGACCGCCGAACCGATAGGTGAGCCGCGTGTGGTCGAGCCCGAGCTGGTTGAGGATGGTGGCGTAGAGGTCATAGATCTCCACGCGGTTCTCCACCGCCTTGTAGCCGTACTCGTCCGTCGCGCCATAGGCCATGCCGCCACGAAATCCTCCGCCGGCCACCCAAACGCTGAATCCGAAGGGATTGTGATCGCGCCCATCGGAGCCCTGCGCGAAGGGAGTCCGCCCGAACTCCCCCGCCCAGAGCACAAGGGTGGAATCGAGCAAGCCCAACGCCTTGAGATCGGTGAGCAGGCCTGCGATGGGTTGATCCACGGCCCGTGCGTTGTTTTCGTGGCCGACTTTGAGGCCCCCGTGCTGATCCCACCGATCTCCGCCCACGGCAGGGCAGGTGAGCTCGATGAAACGCACCCCTCGCTCCACCAGGCGCCGCGCGAGAAGACATTGCCGCGCGAAAATCCGCGTCGGCGCGTACTCGGCTTCCAGACCGTAGAGTCGCCGCACCGCCTCCGACTCGCCGTTCACATCCAACAACCCGGGCACGGCGGCTTGCATGCGATAGGCCAGCTCGTGGTTCGCCACCGCGGATTCCACGGCGTCGGAATGCCCCAACCGTGAGAGCCAGGACCGATCCAGGCGCCGCACCAGGTCCAGCTTGCGATCCTGGGAGGCGACCGAGGGTTCGCCCCTCTGAATGTTGGCCACGGGAACCGCGCCCGAGGTGAAGATCGAGCCCTGGTAACTGGCGGGGAGAAAACCGCTCCCGAAATTCTCCGTGCCGCCAGGAGGCACCAGACCGCCATTGAGCACCACAAAGGCAGGTAATTCCCGGTTCTCGCTGCCCAGCCCGTACGTGAACCAGGCCCCCGCGCTGGGTCGCCCCACCAACCCGTGCCCGGTGTGCAGGAAATAATTCGCCGAGGTGTGCTCGGAGAATTCGGACACCATGGAACGGATGACGCACAGGTCATCCGCGCGCTCGCGCACGCGTGGGAACAGATCGCTCACCGGCAAGCCGCTCACGCCGCCTGGCCTGAACTCCCAGGGCGACGCCAGCGTGGAGCCGTTGTTGTTGAACTGCGTCGGCTCCATCTTCATCCCAAACGGCTTCCCGTGCTCGGACTTCAACCGTGGCTTGGGATCGAACGTGTCCATCTGCGACGGCCCGCCGTCCATGTAGAGAAAGATCACGTTCCTGGCCGCCGGCTTGTAGTGCGGTTCGCGCGCACCCTGGATGCCCACTGCGCGCGGAACCGGGCCGGCAAACGCGGGATCCTGACCCAGCGCCGCCAGCGCCAGCGCGCCGAATCCGTTCCCGCAACGGCTGAGCATCTCGCGCCGGCTGAGCGGCGTCCTGAGGTATTGGCGGCAATGGGACATGGGTTCTTGATGGATTCTCTTACCGTGTGCCCCAGTCATTCCACGAACACGAATCCCTTCGAGTTCAACAACGCGTGGCATAGGTCAGTCCACGCCTCCAACTCCTCGCCCGCCCGAACAACGCCGTCCACGGGGGATCTCGCCGCGGTCACAAAGGTCAGCGCCTCGCGGCGTTCCTCCTCTGTGGGACGGCGGAAGAACGCCTCACGGAACAGCCGGTCCACCCGCGCCGAATCGTCCCCCTGCCCCTCCACCACCCGGGTCGCCCACCGCCTCGCCTGCGCGTGCACCAACGGATCGTTCATCAGCGCCAGCGCCTGGGCAGGCACATTCGAGGGCACGCGCCGCCCCACGGTGGTCGCCGGCGCAGGCATGTCGAAGGACAGCATCCACGGCGAAAGAAAATTGCGTCGCACCTCGAGATACACGCTGCGCCGCCCCTGCCCATCCATCGGACCACTGTCCTTCGGACGACCGCGGCCTTCCATGAACGGCGTCAGATGCACGGCCACCGGCGGCCCGCCCACTTGCGGGTCCAGGTTCCCGCCCAGGGTCAGCAACGCATCGCGCAACGCCTCCCCCTCCAACCGCCGCAGGGACGCACGGTGCAGCATGCGATTGCCCGGGTCGCGACGTTCCGCATCCTCATCAGTGATCCGACTCGCCAACTGCCACGTCTCGGAGGTCACCAGACGCTTGATCAAACGCTTCACCGACCATCCGTCACGTCGGAATGCATCGGACAGCCAGTCCAAAAGCTCCGGATGCGAAGGCGCCTCCCCGAGCACGCCGAAATTGTCGACCGACGCCACCAACCCGTTGCCGAACAAGTGCGACCAAACCCAGTTCACCATCACCCGCGCAAAGAGCGGGTTGTCGGCGGAAGCCACCGCATCGGCGAGCGCCACGCGTCCCGTGCCCTCGGCCGATTCCGCATCCGACGCCGCGGTGTCCAAGGCCTCCAAAAACCGTCGCTTCACCACCGTCCCGGCCCGGCGATGATTGCCGCGGATGAAGATCGGTTCGTCCCAGCCCGTGCCCTCCACCATGCTGGCCACCAGCACCGGTTCGGAGAGGCGCGACTCCGCCTCCTTCCAGGCGCGTTGCCATCCCGCCGCCGGAACGAACGCCACCGCACGCAGCCCGGCTTCGATCCACGCCGCCTCCGCCACCGTGAGATGGGCCGGATGCCGTTCCCAACGGTCCACCACGGACCGCCAGTCCCCGGGGCTGCCCCCGGTCTCCACCTCCGGCGCGGTGCGTTCTTCAGAGAAGATCAGATCCCCGACCGCCGCCCATCCGTCAGCTACCAGAAACTCCCCCGGCAACGGCGTGGCGGGATCGGCCGCCGCCCAATCCAGAACTTCGAACCACGCGCGTCGACCTTTCCACATGGCCAGATCGAAGGTCACCCAGTGCGGTTGCTCGTTCTTCAAGCCCCGGCGCAGATCCCCGTAGATGGGCGCCTGGATCAGGGTGAATCCCTCGACCACCACGGCCAGGCGCGAACCCCGCCCCGCGGCGCGCACATGGAGAAACGGAGCGGTGATTTCGAAGGATTCACTCGCCAGAGCCCCCTGAAACCGACGCGAGACCGAGCCACCGTCCTGCCAACCGGGACGCACCACGCGCACCCCTTTCTCCCCCAGCCAAACGGGTTGGCCCGCACCAGCACCGTCCACCTCCGGCGCAAAGGCGTCCCCGTTCCGGTACCAACGGTCGGCCGACATCCGGCGATCCACGGCGCGCAACACGACGGTCCCGGAAGCCGCAGGGACCGCCGGAACGTCGGACGATCCAAGCGCGCGCAGCGCCGCCGCCGCCGCCACGCGCAATTCGTCCCGCAACTCTCGCAAGGCACTCGCCGAAGCCCGGCGCGGGGCCGGGTCGTCCGCAGCGCTGATGGCGTAGCGTGAGCTCGCGAGAATCCCGTAAAGGGCATAGTAGTCGCGCGCCGAGATGGCATCGAATTTGTGATCGTGGCAGCGCGCGCAGGCGACCGTCAGCCCCACGAAGGACTTCGTCACCACATCGATCTGGTTGTCCACCGTCTCCGCCTGCTGCGCCCGCACGTCGACCGGGGAATGCACCTGCTGGCACAACCAGTACTGCATCGTGGCCACCAACCCCTCATCCGTGCCGTCCGGAGCGCGACGCCGCGGACCCGGCAACGCGTCCCCCGCGATCTGTTCGCGGGTGAACTGGTCGTAGGGCAGATCGTCGTTGAACGCGCGAATCACATAATCCCGAAAGCGCCACGCGCCCAGAATCGGGAAGTCGAACTCGTGACCCATGGTCTCGGCGTACCGGACCTTGTCCAGCCAGTGACGTCCCCAGCGTTCGCCGAAGTGCGGCGAGGCCAGGAGCCGGTCCACCGCGCGTTCCCACGACGACGGCGTGTCCTCCGCCCGCAGGAAGTCCTCCCAGGCATCCGGCTGCGGCGGCAATCCGGTGAGCGCGAAACTCAACCGGCGCAGGCGGGTTTCGCGATCCGCGCGCGGCCCGGGACGCAACCCCTCGGCGCGCCATCGCGCCGCAATGAATCGATCGACTTCGGATCCCGCCCAACGCGCGTCCTCTGCGGTCGGTACCGGCGGTGAAACGACCCGGGACCACGCCCAGTGTTGGGCGCGACGGCGTGCCACATCGAATCCCGGTCGCCCCGCCGTCTCCACGGGGGCAACCGGCGCGGCTTCCTTCGCCTTCGCGGGCCCCGCGTCAGGTGACCACGCCCAGACGGCGCCCTCCTGGATCCAGGTCCGGAAGTCCTGCACCACCGCCTCGGGCAACCGTGTCTTGGGCGGCATCTGCAGATCGGGATCCGCATAGGCGATGGCGCGCAGGAGCGGGCTCTTTTCGGCGTCACCCGGAACCACCGCCGCACCGAGGTCGCCCCCGCTCAACATGCCCTCCCGCGAATCCAACCGGAGCTCGCCCTTGAGGCTTTTAGCCTCCGCGGAGTGACAGGAGAAGCAGGCTTCCACCAGCACTGGCCGGATCTTGCGCTCGAAGAACTCCTCCTTCGCGGCGTCCACGGCGACGACCCGAGCCACGAAGCTCAGACCCACGGCCACCCCGACCGCAAGGCGGGCTCCGAACCGGCACGCATGGGAACCGCGTGGCATGAGGGCGCCACGCTAGCAGCGGCACCGGCGTGGCACAAAGAGAAGGTTCCGGCGCGGGTCAAAAAACACGCCGCCCCCCACCCGGCGGCGTCGAGACTTACCACCACTTGAAGGTCGGATCCGGCGCGGGCGACCAGATCCAGGGATCCATGATCTTGGGATCCGGGAAGAGGTAGTACTCCACGTGACCATCCCCGAAGAGCATGTTGAATCGGCTCTTGCCCTTGTCGTTGTGCCAGATGCTGCGGCGGTCCGTGTTGCCGCGGTTCGAATGCCACGGCCAGTCGCCCTGCACGATCTTGTTCGCCGGACTGCGGCTGATCTCCGAGGTCTTGATGGGCGAGGCCTCGGGCGTCCCGCGCGCGGCGCGGCTGTCGCCCGTGACGTGCTTCACGCGGAAGGCGTCCACCGCCCAGTTGACCAGGTAGCTGTTGCCGTACTGGGAGAAGCAATTCGTCTGCACCTTCGTGTTACGGAAGATGTCCCCCTTGTCCGCGGGGCAGCGGAAGACTTCGATCGACTGCGTGTACTTGTTCAGCGGGCGATTGGTGGCAGCCACGAACGTGTCGTAAGTGCCGTCCTTCCCTCCGGTCGACGCCCAGTCCGGATGCACCGGGAAGGTGTCCGAGTTGTCATCGGCGTACATGATGAAGGCCAGCCCGATCTGTCGCGAGTTGCTGGCGCACTTCACCTGGTTGGCCTTGATCTTCGCGCGCGCCAACGCGGGCAACAGCATGCTCGCCAGGATGGCGATGATGGCAATCACCACCAGCAGCTCGATGAGCGTAAAGCCGGAGCGCGGCCGTCGGCACGGGGGAATCATGGACCGTGTCGCTATACGTCCCGCCCACGACGGTCAAGCACCGAGGCAGGCCCACGCCGGTTGCGGAGTTCCCTCCGCAACCCACCTTCCAGCGCCGTTCCGCTCGCCCCGCGTCGAGCGATTCTTAGAACTTGTTCTTCCGGTACGCGCCCATGGCGGGAGCATCCGGATTCACCTCGGGCCCAAAGTAACGCAGGGTCACGAGCGGCTCGGTCTCGCTCGTATTCTCAAAGGTCACCCCGGCGCGCGCGCCGTCCTCACTGCAGAAATACTCGTCCTCGGTCAGCTCGTGGAACCGGATGAGCTTGGGACTGTTCAACGGCTGGCCATTGATGCGGCCCGAGCCCTGCACGCAGATCAATCCGTAGGCTCCCTGGTCGCGGACGGTGATCTTCGCCCCCGGGTTCACGGTGAGTTCCTTGGCCGTGAACAACTGCGCCCCATCGATCTTGCCGTACACAATCCACCGGTCGACGTAGCCTTCACGCCGCGTATCAGCCACCGGCACGGGCTCGAGGTAGTGGTTGTCCTTGAAGTGCTCGTCCGTGTTCCCCTCCCAGTCCAGCTGGTCGACGATGAAGTCGAGATCGCGGTGCTTCGACTTGGGCATGTCCTTCACCAGAAGATCCCACGGCACATAGCGACCTTCGACCATGCTCTGGTACATGGCGAACACATCGCTGCCCCACTGCGGCTCGTACGTGCAGAGACTGCCCGGCGCGTGGAGGATGCACGGGGGGATCAACCAGCCCGTGCCCGGCTTGAGGCGATAGGCACGGCTCAGATCCAGGATGCCATTGTCCCCCTTGTTCCAGTCCTCCAGGCAACGCCGCACCTGCTCACGCGTGGTGCCGGGCTCCAGGCCCATGAAGGTGTAGGGAAAGTTGTTCCCGACGTTATTGTGCTGCGGGGGGAAGTAGTACGACTCGGGTTTCCCTTCCTGCCCCACCAGCTTGGCCTGCTTGGCGCTCTGGTGCATGTGGTGCGGGATGGGACCCATGTTGTCGAAGAACTTCGAGTACACCGGCCACTTGCCGTACTTCTTCCAGATCGCCTTGCCGATCAGCGTCGCACCGCAGTCCTCCACCGCCTTGCGGAGGGTGAAGCGCTCCCCGCCCACCACGCAGTAGCTCAGACCTTCGTCCGGAACGCGCCCGTCGTTGGCCGCCTCGGTGGTGGAGGCGAACCAGCGTTCGTCGATGCCGCCGCGGTTTGCCCCATAAGCATACGTGTCGTCCGGATGCAGCTTCAGCCGGAGTCCGGGCTGAAGGAACGACCGCGGCACCCAGGCCGGCGCCAGCCGGAGCAGGCCGCCCGTGCGGGACAGCTCGGCTTCCACCTTGGACTGCGTATTGCGATTGAGGGTCTTCAGTTGATTGACGGTATTCATGGACGGTTCGAGATCAGTTCCAGCGCTGTCGCGCAACGACTGGAGGACGCGACGCTAGCGGGCGAAGGCCCCGGTGAAAAGCGTTCGTGCGCCGCGTGTCCTCGTCGCGGTATCGCCACACTCCAACCTAACCTCGTCGACGCCGGATCTCCTGCCAGGCTTCGAAATGTTCCAGCATCCCGCCCAGCTTCTCGCCTAACGCCACGAACTCACGATGGTCGTCCTCCAGACCGTCCTCGAAGTGATCAGGAATCGCATCCCCCGCCTTGACGAAGTACGCGATGGCGCGATGCAGCCAGGGCTCCATCTCCGACCAGTTGTCCAGGGTCCGGTACTTCCCCGTCTCGATGGCTTCCAGCATCTCCATCACCAGCGTGACGCGACGATGCAGGTCGACATGCAACGGAAGCGAGAGATCCAGGGACGCCAGCTTCGCCTCCACCTCGGGACGCAGCCACCGGTTGCGCAGGGTGGGGATGACCAGATCAATGGCCTTCGCGCACACCACCCGTTCCTCCAACCATGCGAACAGGAAGCCGAGCAACTTGGGATTCTGACGACCTGGTGATGGTTTCGACGCTTGGGATTCCATGGCAGCTCCAGTCCAGCGCAGCGTGCGGAGCCGTCCGGCTGCGCCGCAAGCGAAACCTCCCGCGCGCGGCGTTGCCGCGAGTCATGCCATGCCCCGCCAACGTTCCCACATCCAGTGCAGCGCCAGCAGGATGGTCGCCAGGGAGCCCAGCGGCAACCAACGCGCCGCATACCACGCCTGGCGTCGGGCCGCGAATGCCAGCGGCAGGAACACGGCCACGATGGCCAACTGCCCCAACTCCACGCCCAGGTTGAACCCCAGAAGCGCCGTCGTCTTCGCCACCGGCGGCAGCCCGGCATCCACCAGCACCGTCGCGAATCCCAACCCGTGCACCAGTCCGAACCCGAAGGCGAGCATCCACACCCGCCCCACCGCCACTGGGAAGAGGTTGTTGAGCGCCGCCACCGCGATGGATCCCGCGATCCCAACCTCCACCCAGCGACCCGGCATGGTGAGCCAACCGAACGCACCCAGGCTCAGGGTGACGGAATGCGCCACGGTGAACGCGGTCACCACCCGCAGCACCTCCAGGCCCACCGCGCGCCCGCGCTCGGCCGGGACCCAGACTCCCCCCTCGCGACGCAGCACCGAGGGCAACAATAGGGTCAGGAGAAACAGGACGTGGTCATACCCAATCCAGATGTGCCAGAGGCCCTCGCGCAGAAACCCGCCAAAACCCCACGCCGAACCTCCCCCATCGAAAACCACGGTGCCCCGGGTCGTCCCCGGGCTAAACACGAGTTGTTGCGACTCCGTTCCCCGTTCCACCAAGGCGAGTCCGCGATGCAAGGCGTTGCCCTCGAAAAACACTTGGTAATCCAAGTCGATTTCGCGCACCGGCACCGCCGCCAGCGCGCGCCAACGCAAGACGGCATACGTCCCATTCGCTAGCGGATCCACCTGCATTTCGGATTCAAAGGTGAGCGGGACCGCTGCGCCTCCCGCTTTCACCCTGAGTTGTGCCGAGGCATAGGTCACCACCGCGTCGCGACGTGATTTCAGTTCGCCCCAGGTGATGGATCCATCGCCGTTTCCATCCAGTCCCACGGCGACCTCGAGGTCGTGCAGCGCCAACCGCCACTCCCCACGCAACTCACGTTCCTCCACCCGCACGCGCAGATAACTGTCGCTCACGGCATGGGCCCAAGCGGTCGTCCCGCAGCCGACCCCCATGCCCACGCAGGTCAGCAGGACGAGTACCCACCGCCCGAAAAGCCCTCCGCGCCCACGAGGGCACACACCCCCGCTCATGGCCCCCTCCGTGTCGTCGGAGTGGCCTCCCCGGCCCAACGCGCGTCCTCAGCCCGATGGCGATCGATCCATTGCTGCACCGCCGCGGCCAACCCGGCGCCGGCGGGATTCTGGGCTGCCTCCCGACACCCTCGCACGGAGTCGAAATCGGGCCGCGCCTCCCACCATTCCGTGGCACAAGCCAAAGCCAGGGCGGCGTCCGGCACCACCCGCCGGTAGGCCCGCACGAGCAGGGGTAACGCCGTCACATCGCCCCGGTCCCGACGTCGTTCCACGCGCTCGAGCCACTCCCGCACGACCGCTTGGCGTCGCACCTGTTCGGCTGGATCCGGATCCGGGGATTGCGCGAACGCCTCGAGCACTCGCAATTCCAGCGCGTCGGTGAGCGTGCCGCGTCGCAGCAATTCGATCACCGCAGCCGGCTGACGGCGATCCAGCAGCAGATCCGCCTGCGCTTCGAGCACGTCCACCTGGGTGCCGGCTTCGCGTACGGACACACTCAACTCCTCGGCCGCCTCATCACCACGTCCCAACTGCAGCAGCAGATCGGCGCGAAAGAGGCGATCGCTCGCCCGGTGTGCGGAGTCCGGCGGCAAGGTCGTCAGGACCTTGCTCCATTCCTGCAGCGCTTCTTCCGCCCGGCCGGTCCGCCGCGCCACCAAAGCCCGCGCCCGGGCGAGCGCCCTGGGATCGAGTCGCGTCTGGATGCTGGACAGCACCGCCTCCGCGCGTTCCACCTCACCCCGGCCCAGCAGTGCCTCGAAGAGGAGCACCTGCGCCGCGGGCAAGTTCACGTCCGTGTCGGGCACGAGCGCCGCGGTGGCCACGACCTCGTCCCATTCCCAGCGGGCGAGATGAATTCGCGCCTGGATCAGCGCCACGCCCGGCGGCCGTGGCGTGGCCGACCACCAAGGCCTCAGAAGGGCGCGCGTGTACCCATGGAATCGCGCATCGCCCTCCGCTTCCGCAGTGCGTAGATAGCGCGCCGCGAGTTCCAGCGAGGCGCGCAGGTTCTCCGCGTCCTGCGCCAACTCCTGGTCGGCCGCCACGGGGCGCGGGCGTCCCACGCCAGGGGGCAGGCGTTCCAGCACCTCGTCATCGGACTTGGGCGTGTAGGGCTCCGCCAGGAGCGGCGCGCCGCCGAGGGCTCCACCCACGACGAGCATCGTGACCCAGGGAAATCCGAGGCGTCGCCTCGGTGTGGCACGGATCACGCCAGCGAAAGTCGACTCCTGGGCCTCGAGGGGGACCGGAGCAGGAGCAGTCTCACGGGTTCTACTTCGCATCGCCGAGCAGCGCGTGGAGTCGATCGAGTGCTTTGAGACTTTCGGCGTGGAGAATCCCAGCCACGGACGGACCTCCCGAATTCTCCTCCCCGTACGGCGCGTCCTGGCGCCCGTAAGTGAACGGGGCGCGCGTGTCCCATTGCGTGCGCGGGATGATATAGCCGACTTCGTCGTTGGCGAGGTTGGCCACCAGATTCACTCGGCCACGCATGCGCGTCCGCAACGGTGGCACTTCCACCGGAGCTCCGGGGAAATCCGCACCGTCGGGGGACTCGACGCCGCCATCCACGATCTCCGGGTAGATCTCGCCCGGGATGGTGAGCATCTCGATCCCCGCCACCCGCCACGCGCCCACTTCGGTGCGCGCCTGGCCACCGAACCAACCCGGGTGAATCAACCCGAGCATGATCGGATACTTGAAGGTCCCCTCAATGGGGACGAACACACTCGACGAGACCACGGCAATGCGTGCATCGGTCACGCGCTGCGCATTGGCGCCGCGCAACATCGCAGCCGCGCGCAAGGCGAGATTCTCACCCAGGGCCCGGGTCTTCCCTACCCCGTTTTCCCGATGCACGGTGGACCCGTCGCGATCGGGCACCTCCAATCCCAGAGGCGTCATGAGTCCGCCCACCGGCCCCTGGAGATACACGCACGGCGCCCCAAACCCCTTCATGCCGACCGCGCCCTCGCCGGCCAGCCCCTTCTCCATCGCCTCGCGCAGAAAATGCGGAAAGTCGGAACTGATCAAAGGGTTCCCGCCGCACATGGCTTCGGGGTGGTTGCCCCACGACACCAGCGTGGCCAGCGTTTCCCCGGTGCCGGCGCGTAAAAACTGGGCGGCGCCAAGAACCCGATCCACCACCGTCGGCGACCGCGAATCGCGCACGAATCCTTCCGGTGGAAGATCCACCGCGCCCACCACCACGTCCGCGGGCTGCAGCGTGCGCACGGCTTCCACCACCGCCTCGATCGCACGCTCCAGCACCCACTCCACATACTTATCGTTGAACTTCGAGGGCAACGGGCGATAGCTCCAGATGCCCATGGTGTCCGGGCTGTTGTGCGTGTGCGTGGAACTGAAGACCACGTGCGCGAGTTCCGGGACGCTGTGCCGCAGCTTGAGCCGGGCCGCGATGAAACGCTCATGCGTCAGGCCGACGCAATCAATGGACACCAGGGCCACCGTGGTCGCGCGATGGCGAAAGGCGAGGGCGCGGGCCCAAAGCGGATCTTGCACCCCCTGGGCAGGCCGGTTGGCGTTGAATCCACCCAACCAGACGAAGTCGAAATCCCCGTTCCCGTTGCGATCCTGCCAAGTGTCCCCCTTTGCGGGTTCAAACCGACTGTTCCGATCGACGTCCTGCCAGGTGTCGAAAGCGTCCAGATCCGGAGTGACATTGCGGACCCCGACCCCGACCTGCAACCGTTCGGAGGCGCTCTCGGGACCGCCGGAGACTGCTGACACCTCGACCCGGTAATCCCGGTACGGCCCTTGCATACGCCACCGAACCCAGCCTGCCAAGGCCAGCAGCAGGAGGACCGAGAGGGCGGCCGCCCGGGTCCACCAGGGATGTCGTCGCGCGAACGAGTTCAAAGCTCCGAGAGGCGGAAGAATCCGCTGGCCGCGGTCGGCGGCAGGTAGTCGATGCGCACCCGCCCGGCCGCATCCGCGGTGGTGGTCGCGAGGGTTTCCCACCGGCTTAATTGAGAGCCGCCCTCAAGACGGTAGGTGCGGTGTGGTGTGCCGTTCGCGGTAAACACCCATCGCCCGCTGACCGTGTCGCGCGTCGCCTGCAGGGAGGGCGCGGTCCGTTCAAACACCAGATTCGACACGTCTGCGGAAAGGCCCACCTGAGCCAACGGCGGTTGGTAACCGGCACCGCTGATGCCAGGCACGACCA
>JADLFD010000585.1 GCA_020845805.1 Verrucomicrobiales bacterium
AGCAGGAGGGTAGCAAGCGTGAGGAGTAGCCAGCGGGGCATGAGAGGCGGGAATCGCGTCGGGGTTACTCGACTCGCGTCCGATCGTGGACACGGTGTGCCGCCTCGGCCAAGGCGCCGCTGGGGGTGACTGTGGTGGGGGGAGTGAAGATGCTGGTCACCTCGCGCGCGCGGCCGTCGCGGGCGGCTTCCTGGGCGGAGAGCATGACGTCGAGCACGTGGTAGGCATGGTCCGGTGCGACCCGCGGAGGGGTGTCATGGAGCAGGCAGTCCACCAGGTGGTTGAGTCCATCGGCCCAGGGCCAAGCGGGATCGGTCTCCTTATACCGCTGCCAGCAGCCGGCGCGGTTCTGCCACAGCTCATAACCATCGGGGTCCCAATCATCGCCGTGGAGGTAGAGCGTGCCTTCGGTTCCGTAAAGTTCGAGACCGGGGCCTTGGTATTGCTGGATCGTGAAGCCGGCGAAGAGACTGGCGAGGCAGGCGTTACCGAAGTCGAGGAGCAGGTGCGTGGTGTCGTCGGCTTCGACCCGCGTGGGGTGGCCGCGGATGGAGCGTTCCGGGATGGCGATGCCGGAGAAGGCGGTCACTCGGCGCACGGGTCCGAGCCATCCGGTGAGGGTGGTGAGTTGGTAGACGCCGAGGTCGAACAGGGCCCCGCCGCCGGGTTTGTAGAACCAGTCGGTCCAGTCGGGTCCCGCCCAGCCATACCGTGCGCGGGCCGAGACCACGCGTCCGAGGTCGCCTTGAGCCAGGCGGCGGGCGACGGCCTGGAAGGTGGGGCTGAGGACGGTGAAGGGGGCGCAAAGGAGCAGGCGCCGGTGCTGGTGGGCGAGGTCGATGATGCGCCGGGCTTCGGTGCGGTCGGTGGCGAGAGGTTTCTCCACCAGCACATGTTTGCCGGCCTCCAGAGCGGCGGAGGCCATGGCCGCGTGCTGGGGCATGGGGGTCAGCAGCACCACGGCATCCAGATCGGTCCGGGCCAGAAACCGGGGGTAATCCGTCTCGAAGGGGAGGTGACCGAGCCCGTGGGCGGCGGCCGCTTCGGGTCGGGGGCCGCATAACGCGGTGATCCGGGCCAACCCACGGCGCTGAAGGGACTCCGCCACTGGGGCGTAGGCGGAGAGCACGTTGCCGCACCCGGCAAAGCCGATTCGGATGGGGGCAACGGCGTGGGACACCCCGGGACCATGCCGAGCCTGGACGTGGAGCTTCAACCCTGTTTCCGCAGGGGGCCTGACTCAACCCGCTAGTTGATTCCTCCGATGGGAAGGTGGGTAGTTCAGGCTGTCCGGAGCGGCAGTCTGACGCTCCCCGTTCCACTTGAACCGTAACGAGGCGAACATGTTCCGCACGAGCGTGACCGCTCGGGGCCGGGCGCTTGGCGTCCGGTGGGCGGCTCCTTTGGCGGCGATGGCCACGGCGGCTGGGGCGCTGGTCTCCTGGGGCGGGGAAATGGCGGCGTCTGAACCCGGTTTGGAGTCTCGGATCGGCTGGTGGGTGGGCGGCGTGGTGGCCGTTGCCGCAGGATCGGTGGCGATGGCGATCCCGCTTTCCAGGCGCCTGAACCGGCGTCACGGTGCCTCGGTCTTGGACGTGACGCGCACGGCGCGGTTGATTTTGGAACAAAAGGACTACTCTGTGCGGGCGGCCCGCACGGGCAGCGACGAGATGCAGGATTTCGCGGACGCTTTCAACCGGTTGCTCGACCAGGTGCAGGGTCGGGAGGTGTCGCTGCAGGCCGCACGCACCCGGCTGGAGCACCAGGCCCAGGCGTTGGAGGAATCCATCCGCCGCCAGAGCGCGCGTGAGTCGGAAAGTGCGGGTTGGGAAGCGCTGCTCGAGACGTGTCCGTTGGTGGTCCTGCGCGCGCGGCGGTCGGGGACCCTTGATTTTCTGAATGCGGCCGGTCGCGACTGGCTGGGCTTGGCGGCGGGCGAGGCTTGGCGCGCGCGACGGCTGGGAGACCTTTTTCCGGCGGCTGCGGGGTGGACCGAGCGCGAGGCCGGGGAGCGATGGGAAACGGAAACGGAACTGGTGGCCGCGGACGGTCGTTCGGTGCCGGTCCGGGTGGTGGGGATCGTCGACGCGGAGGCAGGGCAGCAGGGGGGAGGAGGATTATGCTTGATGGCTAGGAAACTTGTGGGCCCAGCTTCCAGTCGGCATGGTTCCGCACTACGCGATGATCTGGGCCTGCCAACTCTCCAGAAAGTCTCTGTGTCATGAGCACTCCAACCGGTGACAACAACCGGCGAATCCTGGTGGTGGACGACAATCGCGCCATCCACGACGACTTCCGCAAGATTCTCGTGCCCGAGGTGAAGATGGCCGAGTTGAGTGCCATGGAGCGCACCTTGTTCGGAGAGGATGCCGCGAACCAGCGGTCGGAATCCTTCGAGCTCGACTCCGCCTACCAGGGACAGGAGGCGTTTGAGCGCGTGAAAGAGGCGGAGGCCCAGTCCCGGCCGTACGCGGTGGCCTTCGTGGATGTGCGCATGCCCCCCGGTTGGGACGGCATCGAGACCATCGGGCATCTGTGGCAGGTGGCCCCGGATCTTCAGGTGGTGATTTGCACGGCGTACTCGGACTACTCTTGGTCGGACATCGTCGCCAAGGTGCGCTACCCCGATCAGTTGCTCATCCTGAAGAAGCCCTTCGACAACATCGAAGTGATGCAGTTGGCGAAGTCGCTGACGGAGAAGTGGGTGCTTTCCCGGCAGGTGCGGCGTCAGGTGGAAACCCTGGAGGAGGCGGTGGCGGCGCGCACGGCGGAGTTGCTCAAGGCCAAAGAATCCGCGGATGCCGCCAATCGTGCGAAGAGCGCGTTCCTGGCCAACATGAGCCATGAGATTCGCACGCCCATGAACGGCGTGATCGGGATGACCGAGCTGCTGCTGGAGACCGAGCTGGTGGACACGCAGCGTGAGTACGCCGAGATCATCCAGACCTCGGGCAAATCACTGCTGGCGATCATCAACGACATTCTGGATTTCTCGAAGATCGAGGCCGACAAGCTCGAGTTGGAACGTCTGGAATTCCGGCTGAGCGATGCCTTGTTCGAAGCCATCAAACCGCTTTCGCTGAAGGCGCACGAGAAAGGGCTGGAGCTGGCGTGTCATATCAACCCGGAAGTGCCGGAGATGCTGGTGGGAGACAGCCTGCGGTTGCGGCAGGTCATCACCAACCTAGTCAGCAATGCGATCCGGTTCACGGAGTCGGGTGAAGTGGTCCTGGGCGTGACCCTGGACTCCGGACCGGGAGGGCCCGAGCCGGTGCTGCATTTCACCGTGCGCGACACCGGGATCGGGATCGAAAAGACCGCCATCGATTCGATTTTCCAACCGTTCACCCAGGCGGACAACTCCACCACGCGCAAATACGGCGGCACGGGTCTGGGCCTGGCCATCAGTCAGCGGTTGGTGCGCCTGATGGATGGGCGGATGTGGGCGGACAGCGAGGTGGGGCGCGGGAGTACGTTTCATTTCACCGCCGCGTTCGGGTTGGGCATGGGGACGGATCCGTCGCCCGTGCTGGCGGATCTTTCCTGTCTCGCGGGGGCTTCGGTGCTGGTAGTGGACGACAACGAGACCAATCGCCGAATCCTGGAGGAGAACCTGCGCGCGTGGTCGGCCGTCCCTTCCTGTGTGGCGAGTGCGGTGGAGGCGATCGAGGTCATGGATCGCGCCGCGCGCCTGGGCCAGCCGTACATGCTGCTGCTGCTCGACAATCACATGCCGGGGATGGACGGCATGGAGTTGGCGGCGAAGCTGCGCGACAACGGGGCGTTCCACACCACGTCGATTCTCATGCTCACCTCGGCCGACCGGCCGGAGGATCTCACGCGGAGCAAGGAGCTGGGTTTTGCCGGCTACCTGGTGAAGCCCGTCGGTCGCGACGAATTGCTCAAGGCCATCCTGGCCGCGCTGGGCACGAACCTGCAGCGCCGGGGCGGATCGCGCGTGCCACGGGTTCAGCATTCCGGCCCAGTCCGAAGCCTCAACGTCCTGGTGGTCGAGGACAACGCCGTGAACCAGAAACTCGCGCTGCGGCGCATGGAGAAGCTCGGTCACCGCGTGACCCTGGCCTCCGACGGCCAGGCCGCGTTGGATCGTCTGGCGGTGCAGAGCTTCGATCTCGTGTTGATGGACATCCAAATGCCCATCATGGACGGCATGACGGCGACGGCCTCCATTCGCGCGTCGGAAAAGACCTCGGGCGCCCACGTGCCGATCATTGCCACCACGGCACACGCGATGCCGGGGGATCGTGAGGCCTGTCTCAAGGCGGGGATGGACGGTTACGTGGCCAAGCCCCTCGATGCCGGCGAACTCGTGCGCGAGATCGAGGCCGTGGTGGGCACGACGTCCGAGCCCGAGCAATCTCCGAAGGTTCGGGAACCTCGTCCCGCCGCCCCGGCGATCAACAAACATCTCGATCGCGCCACCGCGCTGGCGCGGTGCGAAGGCGACGAGGACATGCTGCGCGAAGTCGCGGCGGCCTTCATCCCGGATCTGGCGGCCTCCCTCCGCGGTCTGGAGGAGGCGCGCGGGAAGTCCGATGTGTCGCGCTTCGCCGAATTGTGCCACACGCTGAAAGGGAATCTCCTGTTCTTCGGCGCCACCGAGCTGGCCCACACGGCGAAGTCGATCGAGAATGCGGCGCGCCAGGCGGGGACCCTGGTGGGCAGTGATTCACTCGACGACCTGCGGAGTGGCTTGGAGGAATTGCGCGGCGAACTCGAGCGGACCTTCCCGCAGTCGATGGCCAGGGTGTGAGCAGCCACTCCCACTCCCTCTCCCCACCGGAAGGCTTTTCGGACCCGCGCCGGGTCGGAACCGACTGGGAGCTATGAATCTTCAGACGTGGCGTAGGGCGGGAGTCATCGCGGCCCTTCGCGGCATGTCCCGGTGCGTCGCGGTCGCGGGTTGGAGCACGTTGGCCGCGGGCGGTCTCGCGCTGTTCGTGTTCTCCTCCTGGGGCGCGTCGGCCGCGGACGCCTCGCCTCGCGTGAAGCCCGAAACATTGCGCATCGTTTTTCACGAGAAGGTCTTCAACGGATTGAACGTGAACGAGGCGACCAGTGCGTTTCGATTCCTCGCCCAGACCGTGGGTCGTAAGATGGGCTACGAGATCGCCACCGAGATCGTGGTGCCCCGATCGGAGTCCGCCTATCGCGAAGCGCTCCGCACCAGCGAATTTGACCTGGTGGTCATCAATCCCTGGGTGCTGTTCTCCGAGGGATTGGAGCAGAAGATTCGCCCTGAGCTGGTGGTGGATGATGGGGAAGGCACCGCCAAACGGTTTCTCGTGCTCACCCGCTCGGACTCCAGCCTGACCAACCTCGTCTCCCTCCATGGACGCAACCTGGTGACCTTGAACAATGGCTTCGCCGATGTCGGTGTGTTCTGGCTGGATTCCTTGCTCGACGGATCCGGGTTGGGCGCGCGGGAGAGTTTTTTTGGCACCTACGAGACCGCGGCCAAGCCCGCGCACGTCGTGCTCCCCCTCTTCTTCGGGAAGAAGGACGCGGCCATCGTCGATGCCGGGTCGCTCAAGGTGATGGTGGAACTCAATCCCCAGGTGGGGCGTGTCGTGCGTCCCATCCTGTCCTCCGAACCCATGTCGAACCCGTTGATCGCCTTCCGCTCCAGCCCGTGGAGATCGGACGATTTCCGGAAGGACATCGTGGATGCCATGGCGCGGTTCGAGGAGGACCCGGAGGGACGGCAGGTGCTGTTACTCTTCAAGATCAAACGCCTGACGCGATTGCCGGCGGGGCTTTTGGACAACGTGCGGGCGCTGCACGCGGCACGGGGTGCCGCCGCCCAACGCCGTGGCGACGACCAAGTGCCGCACGCGCCAGGGGTCTCGCCACCCTGATCGACCCGGGCCCGTTGCGGAGGCGCCTGCGCGCAGGGGCGCCCCGAAGGAGTCCGCCCAGCCTGATTCAGTGGGATCCCTTAGGTGACGATAACCTACGTGGAGCCGTGGACCTTGACCTGGTGGTCACGGGGTGGCGGTGATGACCCATGGACCAATCAGTCTGGTGATGAAGGGGAGACGAACAACGAACTGGACCAGTCCAGGCTGCTCCTCCGTCGCGGTTTCCCCGTGTGGATTCGATGAGATTTCGTATCGGTGGGCAGCTATCGCCCTCCTGCTGCTCGGCGTGATTCAGGTGGGCCTGGCGCCAGTGGGCGCCGCAGACGCGGCTGCGCCGATCCGGTTCCGGGTGGGGTTTGCCAAATCAAGCCTGGGCGACATTCCCAACAATGATCTCATGGCGGCCCTGGGCGTCTGGACCACGACACTGTTGCAGGAGATTCCCTTCCCGGTCGAAACCTCGGTCACGATCCAATCCGATCCCAAGGCCCTGCGCGACCTGTATGGCGCCCAGCAGATCGATGGCGTGAGCCTGGGGGCGGAGGAGTTCCTGGCTCTGAAGGCGCGGCCCGACTTCGTGTATGCGATCCAACGGAATGGCTCCTTGCGCAGCCGGTATCTTTTGCTGGCGCGCAAGGACTCCTCCGTGACTTTGGAGGACGCCTTGGGAAACAAGTCGATCCAGTTCCACCGCGCTTCCGCTACCTGCCTGGTCTCCGTCTGGATCGAAAGTCTGCGTGCCGGGCAGACCACGGCGGGGCGCTTCCGGGGACGCGACGGGTTGGAGGAGATTCAGGGGATGTCGAAGGCGATCCTGCGGGTCTTTTTTAAGCAAGCCGAGCTCTGTGTCGCCACGGAGGGCGCCTTCGTGGTGGCGAGCGAGATGAATCCCCAGATCGCCACCGCGCTCAAGGTCCTGGCCCGATCGCCCGAACTCATCCCCAGCGCGTTCTTTCTGCACGAGGCCATTCGCCCGGATCTGCGCACGGCCATCGAGAAGCGGATCGTGGAACTGGACCTGAACACCCGGGGCAAACAGGTGCTAACCGTATTTCAAGGCGATCGCATGGTGAAGGTGCCGCTCGCGGAATGGCAGCCGACCCTGGATCTCGTGCGCGAGTGGAAGTCGCGCCTGGCGCCCTCGGCGCCAGATCCGGCGACGGTCGCCCGGATCTCTGAGCCTGCCAGGAGGGGAGGCTCGCCATGAACGCATCGCCGACCAGACGGGGTGCCGTGGGCTCACGGATTCGCCGAGGTATGCGCCTGATCTTGGTGCTCATGGCGTGGTCCCTGGGGATGGGCGGTCTGGGGGCCGCCGAGTCCGGGGAGCCCACGGAACGCCAGTTGCGCGCGGTGTTCCGGGAACAATCGTTTTCGGGCGTGAACGTGGCCGAAGCCAAGGCGGCCCTCGGGACGCTGATCAGAATGCTGGGTGAAGGGCGCGGCTACGACGTGGAGCCCGTGATCCTGGTGGCGCGAGACGATGAGGAGTACGTCCGATGGATCCGCGAGGGACAGTTCGACCTCACCGCCATGGACCCCTGG
>JADLFD010000586.1 GCA_020845805.1 Verrucomicrobiales bacterium
CAATGGTTCCTCGACGCTGCCGACGAACGCCGGCAGCTACACGGTGGTGGGCACGATCGCTGCCGCAAACTACACCGGCGCTGCGACCAACACGCTGGTCATCAGCGAGGCGGTCGCGACGGTCTCGCTATCGAGCTTGAGCCACGTCTACGACGGCACGGGCAAGAGCCCGACGGCGTCCACGACGCCGAGCGGGTTGAGCGTGGCGCTGACTTACAATGGTTTCTCGACGCTGCCGACGAACGCCGGCAGCTACACGGTGGTGGGGTCGATCGCCGCCGCGAACTACACCGGCGCCGCGACCAATACGCTCCTCATCAGCCCAGCCACCGCGACGGTCTCGCTCGCCGGGTTGAGCCACGTCTACGACGGCGCGGGCAAGAGCGCGACGGCGTCCACGACGCCGAGTGGGTTGAGCGTGGCGCTGACCTTCAATGGCTCCCCGTCGCTGCCGACGAACGCAGGTAGCTACACGGTGGTGGGCACGGTCGCCGCCGCGAACTACGCCGGCACCGCCACCAATACGTTGGTCATCGGGCACGCTGAGGCGGGGATCACCTTGTCCGGTTTGAGCCGGGTGTACGATGGTACCGCGAAGAGCGTGACTGTCTCGACCACCCCGGCGGGACTAAACTTGGCCCTGACCTACAATGGGTCGACCACACTGCCGACCAATGCGGGAAGTTACCTCGTGATAGGAACGGTGACCGAACCGAACTACGTCGGCGCGGCCACCAACACGTTGGTCATCGCGCGCGCGGGAGCGGCGGTGACGTTGTCGGGGTTGAATCACCTGTATGACGGCTCGGCCAAGCACGCCACGGTCTCGACAACGCCCAAGGGTCTAAGCGTCGTCCTCACCTACGACGGATCGCCGATCCCGCCGACCCAGGTCGGAAGTTACACCGTGGTGGGGACGGTCAGCGCGCCGAACCATATGGGTGCGTCGACCAACACGTTGGTAATCGCCTCATCCAAGCCGGAACTCCTGCTCAGTGCGGATCGTACCTGGGTCACCTTGGGCGATGAACCTCGACGTCTGGACGGCGCGGCCCGGCTGGCGTTGTCGCCGGGCGGGACGCTGGGCGGGGGCGTGTTGTCCTTTCAGATCGTCTCCAATGCCAGCGCCAGCGACCAGTTTGGGTTCGACCTTCAGGATGCGGCTCCAGGCCTCCTCAAGCTCGAGGGAACCAAGGTTTCCGTGGGCGGAACGGTGATCGCGGACATTTCCGGGGGTGGCGTCGGCCAAGCGTCCATAGCATTTGCTCTGAACACGAGTGCGACGCTGACCGCGGTCAATACCTTGCTGCGCCACGTGGCATTCGGCGTCGCCTCGGGCCAGGTGGCTTTGGACGAACGCGTCATCGAGGCCAGGTTCTCCGACGGTCGTGGTGCCAAGGCCGATCCGGTCCGCGTCGCCGTTTCCCTGAATCGCCGCCCCGAAACCTCGGCTGACCGGGCGGTCACGGTGACGAACCTGCCCGTGGTGGTGCGCTATTCGCGTATTATGACGAATGACGTCGATCCGGATGGGGACCGTTTCGCTTTCCACAAGGTTGATGCTCACAGTCTCCATGGCGGCGCAGTGGCCGCGCGCGAGGAGGGCATTGTGTACACGCCAGCACCGAACCACGCGGGCGGAGACGAGTTTCACTACGAGATCGTGGATGATCACGGGGGTGTCGCCCGCGGTAGGGTGCGGGTCACGGTTTTGGAACGAGAGGAACTGGCCGTGGAGGACCTCGTCACCGCGCCCGCCGGGAATCAACAGTCGGCGACGGTGGTGGTTGCGGGCCGGCCGGGCCGGGTTTATCGCATTCAGGCGTCCATGGATTTCGTGACTTGGGTGGATGTGGGAACTGTCACACCGGATGACGATGGCATCGTCCGCTTCTTGGATCCGGAAGCGGTGAATCACCGGAGCCGTTATTACCGCACCGTCTATCCGTAACGACCCGATGCAAGGTCGTCCCCAATCGCAAGGGACGAAGGGGTGTCTCGTCGCAGCGGGCCCCCGGCGCATTCGGTGGATGGGTCCGGGAGGCGGGGTCGGTGGAGCGTGGCAGAGCACCACTGAGGATATCGTGGCATCAGCAGATGTGCGGGGTTCCGCCTGTCCCCACCGCGCGCTTACACCGAGAACGGGTTGATCGTGTCGACCTGCGGGAGGTGGTCCGTGTTCCGGGTCACCACGGAGGGACAAAGGGGTCGAGTCACGACATTCAATATATGAGTTCGCTCGTTGCCTGCGACGACCTTGCCCCTCGGGTCACGCGGAGGCGCCGGATCTTGGAACCTCCCTCAAGCGCGCGCCGCAACGTCCCCCGAAGCGCATTCTCGCTTCATCAGAACCCTACTTTCGCCCGAGCCGCTTCACGGCTGCCGCTCTGGCAGGCTACCTCGTTCAGGGATCTCCTCGAATACTTCAGGCAGTCGAAAGGCCAGGTGCCGAACCGCCGCGCACAGCACCGCGCCGCGATTTCGGTTTCCGTGGGTCGTCAATGCCACCGGGCATAGCTCATCGCCGAGGTTCCGCGCCGCTTTCACTATCGATGCCCAACTCGACCGGCGTGTCCGCGCCTGCCAGGCAACCGTCTCGCCTTCTGCGACCTGCGCGTCAGCCCAATTCAATACCTGTGCGGCGTAGTTCTTCGACCAGAGCTTCCCAATGGGGAGACCGACGCACGATGCGCATGATCTACAATACCTGGCCCGAGGCGAGGAACGGCCCTGTAGCCTGGCAGTGAAGAGAGACGGTACGTCACCTCGGGCTTCCCGGGAGCCGAACGCCCTCGGCGAAGCACCTCCGACAGACGCAGATGCCGTCGCCTGTCGCCGCTTCTAGCCAATAATCGTGGCCCTCGATGGGCCGCAGGGAGGCCGCCAAGAACACGGGCCAGAGGAGAAGGGAGGGAGGGGTGAGGCGCGTTTCGTATTCCAAGCGCAGTTTTGGCGTCAGGCGCTTCCCAATCAGCACAACGGCCACGGAAGGCTTCCCTGTGGAATCCAGCATGATGTCGACCCCGAACCCCTTCGGCGCATCAGGAATCACGGGCTCCAACGTGGCCGTTGCGGTCAGCTTTCCGGACGCGATGCGTTCCCTGAAGAACTCGTAGATGCGAAGGTGCCCGCGGAGCACATCGGCGGAGGCGTGACCCGCGTGGCATTCGGCCAGTGTGCGGTGTGCATAATGCGGGCTCCGGACTTCACCGGCGCGCAGCCACAAGGTCGCTCGGCAGACCGGGCACACGATTTGCCCGCTGGCGGTGGAAGACAGCAGCGCCATCGGATCTGGCAGATTCGGAAGCACGATGCAGGCGCCGGTCGATGTGTCCAAGGCCGTGAACAAGGGCCTTGGGAAATGGAGCCCGACGGGGCAGGGCGACGGGAAGGCGCAAATCTGGCCGCTATCACTCAGGCGATGCCAGGCATTCGTTGCTGGTGAAAAGTAATCGTCACTGCGCGCGGCACCTGCGGTTTGGTTCAAGCTCTCTTGGAATCCACGGCGCACCAGGCGGTGCTGGTCCCGGGACGGGGCAAGGTCGGAGTGGTGCGCGGGGACGACCCTGAACCGGGGTGAAATAGATGGTGGCGGAGAACGCCCCGACCGTGATGACGGTGGGTTTACCGGACGCAGTGGAAGGCCTCCTGCTCACCCTGAAAGTATGTACCTTTTGTCATACTTCCGTCATACTTTTTTGAGGCCTGAACCCTAAACCGTTGATTTAGAGGCACTTAAGTGGTAGCGCGTACGGGAATCGAACCCGTCTTTCAGCCTTGAGAGGGCCGTGTCCTAACCGATAGACGAACGCGCCGCGAAAAGCGACCGGCAGTCAAATACAGGTCCGCACCGCTTGTCAAAGGAGCAGTTGGGCTCTGGTCGGCGAGTTCGTGCACCGCAGAGACCTTGGGCAGGTGGCCGAGGCCGCGCCGGGCATCGGGCCAGGGCGAAGCGGTTCTCGTCGGTTGGCAATCGATTCCCGATCTGGCAGCGTGGACCTCTTGGCCATGGCTATGCCTTTTGTTGACCAGTTGAAGTTCACGTC
>JADLFD010000587.1 GCA_020845805.1 Verrucomicrobiales bacterium
CCTTGCGCATCGATCGCGATCGCGCGGCCGCCTCCGGAGTGAATCCCGAGGTCATCGCCGGTCTCGTCGGCTACGCCCTCCGCGGCTCCCAACTCCCCAAATACAACGAGGCCGGAAACGAAATCCCCGTCCGCATCCGCTTCCAGGAAGCCGACCGGGAAACCATGGCCGAACTCGGCGGATTCCAGGTTCCGACCTCCGACGGCGGGCGCCTCACCCTCGACGCCCTCACCGACAGCCGCGTCCAGAACTCGCCCCGAAGCATTTTCCGCCGCGACAAGAAGACCACACGCACCCTGACTTTCGAACTCCTGGAGAAGGACGCCCGCGTCACCCGCGAACGGCTTCAGGCTCTCCAGCGCAGCCTCGCGCTGCCCGAAGGTGTCACCTTCGGGACCTCGCTCTACCAGGACGCCCGCGAGGAAATGATGAGCATGGTTTTCGCGGCCGGGCTCTCCGTGATCTTCATCTACCTCCTCATGGCGTTCCTCTTCGAGAGCCTGATCCTGCCGCTCTCCGTCATCCTCACCATCCCCCTCGCCGGCATCGGCGTGGTCTGGATGCACGTCGCCACCGGCAAGGACATCGATTTCCTGGGCGCCGTCGGCGTCATCCTCCTCATCGGCGTGGTCGTCAACAACGGGATCGTGCTGGTCGATTACGTGAACCGCCTGCGCGAGGACGGCCACGAGCGGGGAGAGGCGCTGCTCCTCGCCGCCGACCGCCGGTTTCGCCCCATCCTCATGACCGCCCTCACCACCATCATCGGCATGGTGCCCCTGACCCTCTCCGCACCCACCGAAATCGGCCTCAGCTACAAGAGCTTCGGCCTGACGCTCATCGGCGGCATGACCACCGCCACCTTCCTCACCCTCCTGGTGGTTCCCCTCTTTTACACTTTCTTCGACGACCTCCGGGAGTTCACCGCCGCCATGGTCGCCCGCCTCCGCCGACCCTCCCCCACCCTCGCAGAAGTGCCGGCGCCCAGTCCGGACCTTCAGACGCCCGCCTGAAACCGCGGGCGCATCCCGACCCGACCCGACCCACGCCTTGGATTGTGCTTCCCGGATCCGGGCGTAGGCTGGTTCCCATGAACGGTCCTGCCACCTGCTCCCGTCCCGCCCGCCTGCTGGCATTCGCGGCCCTCCTCTCGCTCTCCGTCTCCCTCGCCACATCGTCCTCCCGGGTTCGCGCAGCTGACTTTTGGGAACGCCTCGGTCTGAAGAAGGCCGGGTCCTCAGAAGCCGCCGGCGCCCTGCTCTCCCAGGCCCTCACCGACGACCAACTGATCGGCGGCCTGCGCGAGGCGCTGGGCAACGGCATCAGCCGTGCCCTCACCGAACTGGGACGCAACGACGGATTCCTCACCAACCTCGCGGTCCGCATCCCCATGCCGGACTCGTTGCGCAAAGTGGAACGCCTGGCGCGTTCCGCGGGTCAGGAAGCACTCGCCGACGAGTTCGTCTCCTCCATGAACCGGGCCGCGGAAAAGGCCGTGCCCGAGGCCGCCGTCGTGTTCCGCGAGGCGGTGACCAAGATGACTATCGCCGATGCCAAGACCATCCTCGACGGGCCCAAGGACGCCGCCACGCGGTTCTTCGAGAAAACCACGCGCACCAATCTCCAGGTGCGCTTTCAACCCCTCGTGCAGGAAGCCACCTCCCGGGTCGGTGTGACGCAACGCTACAAGTCGCTCACCTCGCAAATCGGCGCCCTCGACTCCCTCGGCGGCGGGCTCTTCGGCAACCTGCGGAAATCCGCGGTCTCCATTCCCGACCTCGACCTCGATGCCTATGTCACGGACAAGGCGCTCGACGGTCTGTTCCACATGGTGGCCGAGGAGGAAAAACGCATTCGCGAGAATCCCATCGCGCGCACGACCGATCTGCTGCAGCGCGTGTTCGGCAATGCGCGGCGCTGAGGGTGAAGGATTCCTGATCCCCGTTCACCCCACCCCACCCCACGCCGAGGCCGCTGGCGGTCCGCCGTCAGAGTTTCCAACCCTTGCGGTACCGGTGCTGGATGAACTCGTCCGCCGCGGCGCAGTTCCGTGCCTTCAGCCGCTTTGCGTCCCAATCGAGACGCTGCTGCACGCGATACGCCACATTGCCCAGCAGGGCCGCCTCGGTGAGCGGGCCCGAATAGTCGAATCCGCAGGTGGTCGGTCCCCCGGTGCGAATGGCCTGCACCCACTCCTGATGATGCCCGATCGACTCGGGAATGCTCGGTGCCGGCGGCACAAATCCCTCGTAATCCTTCTCCGGGAGGAGCCGATGCCGGCCATAATCCGACACGAGCATCCCCTTGCTCCCGATGAAAAGCACCCCGCTCTTCCATTGCGGGAAGAGGTTCTCCCGGATGAACAGCGGGTGCAGTCCCCCGTGATACCACGTCAGCGCCACCGGCGGCTGCGTCCCGCGTGCGGGGTACTCGTATCGCACCACGAGCTTCGGCGGCGGTGCCGCGGCGTCCACCGGCGGACCCTCCACCGGCTCCACACTCACCGGCGACCGTAGATCCAACGCCCAGTGCGGCAGATCCATGTAGTGAC
>JADLFD010000588.1 GCA_020845805.1 Verrucomicrobiales bacterium
CTCTCGTTGCTACCCTTGCCGCCGGAAGTCGCGGCTGCCGTTGGGGAGTAAGCCATGATCACGCAGAAATACCCGGTGTTGTTATGGTCCGACGCGGCGGGGGGAACCACGGCGGCGCTGGTGGGGGACGTGGAGGGCGCGGCGGCCCATGCATCGTCGGCGTCCTTGGCGTTGGCGCAGCTGAAGGAGTTGCTGGCCTGGCGCGAGGAGAACGAGCCCTGGAATCTCGATCCGGAGCTGGAAGAAGGCTCGCTGCTGGAGGTGAAGGTCGAGGTGCGTCCGCAATATCGCTCCGGGCACCGTATGATCCCGTGTCCGGAGACCGTATGGCTGCGGGTGCCGTGCGTGATTGGAAGGCAGACGAGCGGTCTTCGGTTGTGTGTCGTGCCGCATTTGCAGGTGCAATTCAATTACCAGAGTGCGGCCGATCTCCGGGGGTTGGTGGCGCACTATGTGAAGGACGCGTTGCAGGGGGCGTCTCCCGAGGTTCTCGCCGCCAGTCTGCCTCCGCGCGAGTGTCGACTGGAGGAATTGTCGCATCGGGTGGAACGGGATCGCACGCGGCGGGTGGTGCCGGAGCAGCGGTCGGAGCTGAAGGTGTTGTTCGCGGTCGCCGATCCTTTATTGCACGACCAGGGACGCAAACGGGTGGTCTCGGCTGCCTACGGCAGGGAGAGCCTGGCCGAGTCTTTGGCGCGGCGATTGGCGCGGGAAAAGGCGAGTGTGCTGCTGGTGGGCGAGTCGGGGGTGGGCAAGACCACATTGCTCCTCGACGCCGCCAAGCGCTTGGCGCGACTCGGCGACGCCCCGGGCGATGCGGGGGTGGATGCCGAGGGGCCGGCCTCGGACCGCGATCTGCGGACGTATCGGTTCTGGCGCGGGAGCGGGGCACGGTTGATCGCGGGCATGCGGTACCTGGGAGAGTGGGAAGCGCGGTGCGAATCCTTCATCCACCAGTTGCACGCGATTGGCGGGATATTCTGCGCGGAAAACCTGCTGGAGTTGTTGCGGGTGGGAGGTGAAGGCCCCGGGGACAGCGTGGGCGCGTTCCTTCTGCCCTTCCTGCACCGTGCCGAACTGCGGATGGTGGCGGAGGCGACGCCGGCGGAGGTGCTGGCCTGCCGCCGCCTGCTGCCCGGGTTGCTGGATGCATTCCAAGTGGTCGAAGTGCCGGCGTTGGACGTGGCGACGGCGGAGCAGGTGTTGCAGCGGATCGTCGCCACTCACGCCACGGGATCCCGGTTGCAGGTGGCGCCGGGTGTGGCGTCGCTGGTGTGCCGGTTGTTCCGGAGGTTCCAGCCTTACGCCCATTTTCCCGGACCCGCGGCGGCCTTGGCGCGAAGGCTGGGGGAGAAGCGGGAGGGAGGGAGTGTTGCGGAGACAGGGGAGATCACCAGGGAGAGAGTGATCTCCCGGTTCGCGGCGTTGACCGGGCTGCCGGAAGTCTTCCTGCGCGACGATCTCATGCTGCCGGTGGAGGAGGTGCGGCAATTCCTGGCGCGACGGATTGTCGGGCAACCGGACGCGGTGTCCGCCGGCACGCGGTTGATCGCCGCCATCAAGACGGGGCTGACCGATCCGGGCCGGCCTCTCGGGGTGCTGCTCTTTTGCGGTCCGACCGGGGTGGGGAAGACCGCGATGGCGAAGGCGTTGGTGGAGTTCTGCTTTGGCGCGGGAGGCGCGAAGGATCGGTTGGTTCGTCTCGACATGAGCGAGTACGGAGGCTGGGGGGCGTCGCAGCGCCTGCTGCGCGGCAGTGGCGGTGCGCCGGCAGAGTGGATCCTGCGCGTGCGGCGCCAGCCGTTCTGCGTGGTGCTGTTCGACGAGATTGAGAAGGCGGCGCCGGAGGTCTTCGATGTCCTGCTGAGTCTGATTGATGAAGGGCGCTTTACCGATCCGCTCGGTCGGGTGACCTGGTTTCGCAGCGCCATTGTGCTTTTGACCTCCAACCTGGCCGCCAACACGTCCGCGCTGACGGGGTTCGGTCCGGAGGCCTCACCGGCCGATGACTCCGAGGTTTCCAAATTCTTCCGGCCGGAGTTTTTCAACCGGCTGGATGGCGTGATCCGCTTCCAGGCGTTGCGACCGGCGGATGTGGAGGAGATTGCGCGGAAGGAGTTGAACGAACTCGCGTCTCGCGAGGGCTTGGCTTCGGGGAATCTGCAGATGGTGTGGTCTGAGTCGCTGGTCGCGATGCTGGCTCGCGAGGGTTACGACCCGCGTTTGGGTGCGCGCCCGCTGCAGCGCGTGATCGAGACGCGGGTGGCGGTGCCGTTGGCGCGCTGGCGCGTGGCAAACCCGCGGGTGCGTGATGTGCGGCTGATCCTGGAATTGGATGGGAACGGTCAGGTGACCGTGCGTCAGGAATCCTAGGCGGGAGCTGGCGGCTGAACGGCGCCAGGTTATGCCGGGGCGAGGTCAGGATCGACCGTGGTGGGGTGAGAGCGGAGAGGAGAAAAGGGGGAGGGCGAGCTGGCCACCGGAACGTTGCGCGGGCGGGGTGGGGTGCGCCTACTCGAGGTGGTTGGCATCAGTCAGCGACCACGGACTTTGTGTACGACCACGACCACGACCATGAAACGCCGCACCTTCCTTCGGCTCGCGGGTGGCGCCGCGGGTGCCTCGACGCTGGGAATTGAAACGCTGTGGGGAGACTTCCGCGCCACGGATGACGTGGTGGGTCACGTCGCGGGACTGCCGCGGCGTGTGCTCGGGCGGACCGGGCGTGAGGTTTCGATCATCGGCTTCCCTGGGCTGGCCCTGATGCGCACCGACCAGGAGGCCGCCAACCGCGCCGTCCGAGAGGCATTTGAGCGCGGGGTAAACTACTTCGACAACGCGCCTGCCTACGGGAAGGACGGCGAATGTGAGGTGAAGTTGGGACCCGCGCTGGAGCCGTTGGATCGGTCCAAGCTCTTCCTTTCCTGCAAGACCAAGGCACGTGATGCGGAAGGGGCCAGGAAGGAATTGGAGCGCTCGCTGCAGCGGCATCGGACGGATTACTTCGACCTGTACCAGATGCATCATCTGGTCACGTTGGATGACGTGAATCGCGCGTTGGGCCCGGGCGGCGCGGTGGAGACATTTCGGCGCGCACGCGAAAGCGGGAAGATCCGCGCGATTGGATTCTCGGCGCACAGCACCA
>JADLFD010000589.1 GCA_020845805.1 Verrucomicrobiales bacterium
AAGGAACCGTGCATCACCACCATGGGTGCTGTCCCGGGTGGGGACTCGTGGTGACGAGCGGAGGGAGTGAATCGATCGGCGTCGAAGCCGTAATAGGCGGCGAGGACACGAGCAGCAGGATATCCCCGAGCCACGATGCGATTTCGCAGTTCGTCCGAGACGGTCAGGACACCATCCGCTTGGTAGCGCTGGGGGAGGCCAAGCTCGTAGCGGACCAGCGCGCGTGCGATCGGCCGCGGCATCAGCAGCGGGGGCCAGGTCTCCATGAAGCCCGTGAGGCAATCGAGAAGGTTGAAGACCACCGGGACGCGGAGTTGCGTGCGTAGTAGGCCGGCGGCGACGGCCGAGATAGAGTGTTGGGCCACGAGCGCGTCGTAGGTCGCGCCCGCGGCGACGGCCTCTCGCACCATTCGGGCGAGGGCGAACGGGTAGGCGAGGTACTTGGGCGTTCGGAGCGGCGTGGTGCGGCTCATGGCCCAGCGGGTGAAGGGCCTCAGCCGGATGCCGAATTCTGCCTCCACTTCGGAGGCGTGGGGCAGCTCCGGACCGAACACCTCGACGACATGCCCGCGGCGCACCCATTCGCGGACCAGGTAGAGGGCGGCGGCGGACCCCCCGCCTGAGGGTGGGTAAAAGGGCTCGTGGGTCAGGAGAGCGAGGCGCACCAGGGGCGAGGGTAGCGGACGCTGAGCGAGGGGTCACGCTGAGCGGTTGGGATTCGAAGAATCCGAGGCGGGTAGGCGGCCCGCGCGTGCTGGGGCCTGGCCGAACCGCCACGGAAACTACACCGGCCATCGACGGCCCTGGCTGTCAGGGACCGGACTAACGTCGTTCCTCGGTCATGCTCGAGGGCAGACCGGTCTCCCAACTCCGCGGCGTGTTCCAGGGTCGTTCGGAGAGGTTCTCCTCGTTGGTGGCGCAGCCTTGGAGAAGGGGAAGGGACAGCACGGAGACGGTCACCAGCAGAGCTTTGCCTGCGGACGCTGAGCCTAGCCGGGGCAGGTGGGCAGCTGCCCGGCGCAGGCGAGGCAAAAGGCTACTTGGAGAGCGCTTCATAGCTCGTCATGGCGAGGTCGCCGGCCTGCACCCCGCTGGCCGACCAGTCGGGGAGGAGATTGGCGATCGCGGTGCGCGAGTCGACCCGCACCAGCTGGACCTTGGCGACGAGGTTGTCGCCGCGGGTGATGATCATCTTGGCATTCTGCTTGAGCCCGGCATCGGAGCCGAGGTCGAGCATGACAAACTGGTAGTTGCCATCGACCGCCGTGACGCGGGCGCGGACATCGGCCATCTGGACCTCGGAGGAGTCGCCTTTGTACACGGCGAGTTCGTCATTGAGGCGAACGATCTCGCGGGCCATGACCTTCTTTTCCTCGGCAAAACCGTCGCGCTCGTTCTTCAGGCGCTGGGCCTCGGTCTTGAGGGCGGCGATGGCGTCGGGCTCGACGTTGAGCGCGATCCAGCGGGCGAGGGCGCGCTGCGCCGTGTCGCGCGCCACCTTGGTCTCCTCGAGATCCGTGGCGGTGCGTGTCAGCTTGGCGGTGGTCTCGCCGAGCTGGGTCGTGGTGGTGGCCAGTTCCTGTTTGGTACCCTCGAGCTCATCCTTGGCCGCCTTTTCGGCGTCCTTGGCCTTGCGCTCAGCGGTCTTGGCCTGCGCCTCGTTGGCTTGTGCGGTTTCCTTCTCGGTACGGAAGGTGTCCCGCTCCGTGGTCAGTCCTTGGACCTTGCCACGGAGAACGAATGAGAATCCAAGTCCAGCCAGCGCCACCGCCAGCGACAGGATGAGAAAGATGCGTAGCATGCGACTGCGTCCTGTAATTGAGTTGCCGCAGGCTAGGGGTCGTGGGTGATGGGTGTCAATTGCTGAGGCGACACTTGAAATCCATTTCTGCGAGCCGCCCTCGCGCGCTCGCGGGCGCCGGGGGAACCGCGGGTTGGGACAGACCCCGGATTCGAACCGGCCGGCGAGACGGTCGGCGTCTTGCATTGGCTGTCCAGCTGGACACCCTTCCCGCGGCTCATGATCAGCCTCGCCGAAAACGGTTCCAGCGCTTCCGGAGTGTCCCTCGAACACCGGGTGGCCGAGTTTTTCTCCGATTCAGGACCGCTTTCCCGCGCGCGGAATTTCGAGTACCGCCCGCAGCAGCAGGCCATGGCGGTGGCGGTGGCGCGGGCTTTGGAGCGGGGCGAGCACCTGGTGGCCGAGGCAGGCACGGGGGTGGGCAAGAGCCTGGCCTACCTGGTCCCGGCCATCCTATTCGCGGTGGAACGGCAGAAGAAGGCGGTGGTCTCGACACACACCATCAACCTGCAGGAGCAGTTGATGGAGAAGGACCTGCCGATGCTGGCGAAGGTCCTTCCGGTGCGCTTTGAGTATCAGATGCTGAAGGGCCGCGGGAATTACCTGTGCCTTCGCCGTCTGCACAAGGCCATGCAGCACGCGGACGGCCTGTTCACCAGCCCCGAGATGGCGGAACTGCACCGCATCTACGAGTGGTCGCGCGGAACCGAGGATGGAACGCTATCAGATTTCGAGGTCGAACCTGATCTCAAGGTCTGGTCGCACGTATGTTCGGAGCGCGGGCTGTGCTCGCCGAAGCAGTGCGGTCACGCCAGTGAGTTTGCCAAGGGGCATGGGGTCTGTTTTTTCCAGCGGGCACGGCAGCGGATTCTCGCCGCGGACGTCTTGGTGCTGAACCACACCCTGTTCTTCACGCTGCTCGGGGGGGTGGACGAGGACCAGGAAGGCGGTGTGTTGTTCCGCAATGACTTTCTGGTGTTCGACGAGGCGCACACGGTGGAGCAGGTGGCTTCGCGGCACATCGGCCTGAGCGTTTCGAGCGGCCAGTTTCGGTTCGCCCTGAACCGCCTGTGGAATCCGCGCACGGAGAAAGGGCTGCTGGCCACCTTGAGGGAGGGGGCTTCGGTGCGGCTGGTGGCCGAGGCAATGAAGGAGGGGGAATCCTTTTTTGAGACGGTCGAGAAGGCCTGCGACGATTTGGCCAAGGTGGCCAGGGACGCTCGTGCTGGAGGGGGCGCCGAGGAACCGCGGGACGACGCCTCCCGAAGTCGTCCGTGGAGCGAACTCCGCATCCGCAGACCCGAGTTGGTGGCCGACACCGTCACCCTGCCGCTGCAGCGGTTGCGCGAGGCGTTGGGGGATCTGGTCAAACGCAGCGAGGATCTGGAGACCGGGCAGGAGTTGCTGGACTGCAACCGGCGCATCACGGAGATCCGGGAGCAGGTGGCGGAGTTCCTCAATCACGCCGTGGAGGATCACGTGTACTGGGTGGAGCGCAGTGGGAAGGCTCATCGCAACGTCACTCTGAATGCGGCGCCGGTGGACGTGGCGGCCTACCTGCGTCGCAGGCTGTATGGCAGCGAGACCTCGGTGATCATGACCAGTGCCACCCTGGGGATCCTGGCCAAGCCGGAGGATCCGGTGGAAGGGGCTTCGGCGACGGCGGGAACGGCGGCGGAAGCACGGCGTGACGCGCGGGCCTTGGCGTATTTCGTGCGCCGCGTGGGGGCGGAATCCGCACGTCCACTGCAGGTCGGGTCTCCTTTTGACTACCAGCGCCAGATGCGCTTGTACGTGGCCAACAAGATGCCGGATCCGCGCGACCCGGGCTATCGCGACGCACTGGCGCGTTCGATCGAGGCGTTTGTCACCCGTACCCATGGCAAAGCGTTCGTCCTCTTCACGAATACCCGCCTCATGCAGGAGATGGCCGAGCGGTTGGCGGGCTGTTTCGCCAAGCTCGGGGTCCAGTGTTTTGTGCAGGGGACCGGCATGCCACGATCCACCATGCTGGAGCGGTTCAAGGAGGACGTGGATTCCGTCCTCTTTGGCACGGACAGCTTCTGGCAAGGCGTGGATGTCCCCGGGGAGGCGCTCAGCAACGTGATCATCACCCGGTTGCCCTTCGCGGTGCCGGACCACCCGCTGATCCAGGCGCGGATCGAGGCCATCGAGGCCCGCGGCGGCAATGCGTTTGCCGAGTTTTCCTTGCCGGAGGCGATTCTGAAATTTCGGCAGGGCGTGGGTCGCTTGATCCGGACGCGTTCGGACCACGGGATCGTGGTGGTATTGGACAACCGGGTGCTGACCAAGCGTTACGGGCAGGCGTTTCTCGACGCGCTACCGAAATGCCCGGTGGAGATCGTTTGAACGGGGCGGGTACCGCCGGTCCCGATGCACGACCGGCGTTCCGTGTCAGCCGCGCGGGGCCGGGGTGGTGCCCGAGGTTTGGGCGCTGCGCTTCTCGTCGGTCGGGGCAGGATCGACGGCGGCATATCCTTCGAGCGTCTCGCGAAGGATTTCCCGGATGGCGGTGCGTTCCGTGCCGGGGAGGTGAGCGTAGCGCGCAGGAGGCGTGGCGGCCGAGAGGACGTCCCGCAGCCGGGCGAAAACCGAGGATTTTAGCTCAGCAGGGAGTGCGGCAAAAGACTCGGAATACACCATGTAGGAGCAGCGGAACGCGAACATGCGGGTTTTGAAGTCGAGATCCTTCAGGCTGCGACCCTGGCGATCCGGACGGCGATTGGCCCGGAAGCCGCGCTCGAAGTCACCCGCTCCGCGGATGCCACCGGCCGGCAGGGCGGCCTCCTCGCAGAACAGCAGGGCTTCGAGCACGCGTTCCGTCTCGGAGTTGATGACTCGCAGAGCGGTACCGACGGGGACCGGGGAGATGGGTTCGCCCATTTCCTTCTGCAATTGGCGTTGATAATGGCTCCACTTGCGCACCCGCAAGGAGGCTTCACAGAGCCGGTTGTGAGCCATGACCTGGTGTTCGAAGACCATGAGCGCGACGATGTCGCTGTCGGGACGCAGGTACGGAGCGGTGGGGAAGAAGTCGTCGAGGCGTTGGCGGTTGGCGCCCTTGTCGCGATCGACCTCCGCGCCACGTTCGCTGGGTTTGGCGAGTAGATTTCCCAAGTGCCGCGCGGTGCCGTGCGCTCCGGTGACGTACCATCCGCCCCAGCGATCGTCGATGGGCGTGTCATGCGCCACGAGCGAGCTTCCGGCGGAGGTGATGGGTTCGCCGCGTTCGTCCGGGTAGACGGAACGCACCATCAGCCCGGGCCAGTTCCGCGTCATGGAGCCGCCATGACAGGAGAGGCACTCCGCGTCGCGTTCGAATCGAAGCGGGCGGGCGGGGTCGCGGCCCTCCAGTTTATAGAAGACCATGCCCAGTTCGGGATCGGTCACGGTGACTTCCATCAACCCGCCGGGAACCCAGCCAATGTAGAGGTCGTCCGAGAAGTAGATGCTGCGAGGCTGCCTGGGGTGGATGAGGTCGCGTTGCAGGCTGGTTTTGGAAAAGACGAGGACCTGGGACTCCACCGGCACGCGGTTCGTCTCGAGCAACCAGCGCAGGAGAGGGGCTCCGGTGAGGGATGTGGGCCGTGTGCCTCCGAAGCTGGCCTCCAGACGCGAGATTCGGTTCGTGGGCGTGCGCGAACTGTACTCGATGGGGGGCAGGTCGTAGTCGGGGATGCCTTGTGCTGGTGCCAGCGAGGAAGTGGCGAGCAGGGCAGCGGTGCCGGCGGCCAGCGCCAGGACGCGAGTTGGGAGGCCAGGAGGGGGAGTGCCTTTCCGGGGTAGGCAGGGCTGGTGGCGGGCGCTGAAGGGGGCAATCACGGGTTGATCTGAATCATCCTCCGGGCTCGAGGCTTTGACGCAAATCAGATTTTTTGGGAATGGCTGTGGTCCGGGAAGGAGAATTGGGCCGCTCAAAACGGGGAGCGGGGGCAAGGGAGGTGCAGTCGGAGTTCCGCGGAGTCGGGCTCGGGCGGCGCGCAGTCATGGCTCGTTGGTGCTCGCCGCCGCCTGGGACGGCGGCGCATGCTGCGCCCCATGATTCTGAGCGAATCCGAATTGGGAGCCCTGGTCGAGGTCAGGCACGCGTCGCCCCATGATCTGCTCGGAATGCACCCGCTCGGGGACCGGGCGGGGGTGGTGGTGCGCGCTTTTGCGCCGGGAGCGGAACGCGTTTCGGTCGTGCCGGTGCACGCTGGCGCAGCGCGACCGTTCGATCTGGAGCGTTTGCACGAGGGCGGGGTGTTCGAGGGGGTTTCGAAAACGACTCGCGACGTGTTCGCCTACGACCTGGTGATCACCTGGCCCGACGGGCACAAGTCGCGTTCCCGGGACGCCTACTCGTTTCTTCCGTCGGTGGGGGAGATCGACCTTTTTCTGTTCGGGCAGGGCCGGGAGCAGCGGATCTACGAGAAGCTCGGGGCACATCTGCGAACATTCGATGGCGTCCCGGGCGCCAGCTTTGCCGTCTGGGCGCCCAATGCCCAGCGCGTCAGCGTGGTGGGCGACTTCAATCACTGGGACGGACGTCGACATTTGATGCGTCGGTTGGGCGCGTCAGGGGTTTGGGAGATTTTTGTCCCCGGGGTCGGGGAAGGCGCTCTGTACAAGTACGAAGTTCGCGACGCCAGCGGGCGCATTGTGTTGAAGACCGATCCCTATGGATTCTTCTTCGAACCAGCCCCCAAGAACGCCTCGATCGTCTGGGACACGCGGAAGCACTCCTGGAGCGACGGCGATTGGCTTGCGCGTCGCGCCGGGCTGAATGCGCTGAACAGCCCGATGTCCGTGTACGAAGTTCACCTGGGCTCGTGGCGGAAGAAGTCGGTGGCCCAGTCCTTCAGCTACCGCGAGTTGGCGGGGCCGTTGATCGACTACGTGCGCCGGGTGGGCTTTACCCACGTCGAGTTCCTCCCGGTCAGTGAACATGCCTTCTATCCCAGTTGGGGGTACCAGGTCACCGGCTTCTATTCGCCGACCTGTCGCTACGGCACCCCGGACGATTTCCAGCACCTGGTCAACGCCCTCCACGAGGCAGGTATCGGGGTGATTGTGGACTGGGTTCCCGCGCATTTCCCGCGCGACGACTGGGCGCTGGCCCGGTTCGATGGGACCAGCCTCTACGAGCATGAGGATCCCCGCCGTGGTGCCCACATGGACTGGGGGACGCTCATCTTCAACTACGGCCGCCATGAGGTGCGGAACTTTCTCGGAGCCAACGCACTCTTTTGGTGCGACCGCTACCACGTGGATGGCCTGCGCGTGGATGCCGTCGCCTCCATGCTTTACCTGGACTACTCCAAGAAGGAGGGCGAGTGGCTGCCCAACGAGCACGGCGGCAAGGAAAACCTCGAGGCGATTTCCTTCCTGCGTGAGTTCAATCACGATGTGCACACCAGTTTCCCAGGGGTGGTGACCATCGCCGAAGAGTCCACCGCCTGGGGGATGGTCTCACGCCCCCCTTACGTGGGCGGCCTGGGGTTCAGCCTGAAGTGGAACATGGGCTGGATGCACGACACGCTCGGCTACTTCAAGCGCGACCCGGTGCATCGCCAGTACCACCAGAATGAGCTCACCTTCGCCATGCTCTACCACGCGCAGGAGAACTTCCTTCTCCCGCTCTCCCATGACGAGGTGGTGCACGGGAAGGGGACGCTCGCCGGACGGATGCCGGGCGACGACTGGCAGCGGTTTGCCAACCTCCGCTGCCTGTTGGCGTACCAGTGGGTTTTCCCTGGAAAGAAGCTCCTGTTCATGGGGGGCGAGTTCGGGCAGACCCGCGAATGGAACCACAATTCCGAACTGGATTGGTGGCTGCTGAACGAAGGCCCCTACCACGCGGGGACGCTACGCCTGGTCACCGACCTCAATGTCGTCTACCGCGCTCAGGCCGCACTGTGGGAGGCTGATTACTCGGCCTTCGGGTTTCGGTGGATCGACTGCACGGACCGCGCCCAGAGCGTGCTCAGCTTCGCGCGGTTCCGGCAGAACGGGTCCGATCCGGTGGTCGTTATCCTCAACCTGACCCCAGTCTTGAGAACCGGGTATCGCGTGGGGTTGCCGGAGGGCGGGCATTGGTCCGAGTTGTTGAACACGGACGCTGCGACCTACGGCGGATCCAACCAAGGCAACCTGGGTGGCCTCGACGCCGAGGCCTTGCCGTGGCACGACCAGCCCTACTCCGCGCCCTTCACTTTGCCCCCCTTGTCGGTGCTGATCTTCGGTCGCACCTCGCCTCCTTCGGACCGATAGGGGACTCCCGTGCCCTGACTCCGCCGCCAGGGTGGGGAGGGGATTCCGGTGTTCCCGGCTCCACCGGGGATCGTTCGAAGTTTCTCTTACGCTGCGGTGAACATCGGAAACGAGCGCTTGGCGTTCGGGGCTCCTTCGTCGGTTGCCGGTTTTCCTGACAGGCCTGGGACCAATTCAGGCAATCCGAGTAAACCGGTCTAGGTAAATGGATTAGATGACCAGCCTAAGACTATGGTCGTGGTGGCCAGTGTGGCTCCGTCGGCGCGGTTTACACTTCAGACGGACTTCCAACGACTTCGAGAGGGCGACATGCAACTCGAACATTCACGATAATACGTTGACTATAAATAAGTTAAGTTAGTTTTATTGAGAA
>JADLFD010000590.1 GCA_020845805.1 Verrucomicrobiales bacterium
GCCAAGGGTGGATCCCGCGATGTGGTGGTGCGCCGGAACCGGTTCGAGTACGCCGGCGCGCGTGCCGTGAACATCGGCGGCAGCACGGGATTGGAATTCTTCCGGCCTCCCCTGGACGGTTCCGGTGAGCCTTGGGAAGCGAAGGACATCCGCGTGGAAGGAAACACCTTCGTGGGGTCGTCCTCGCCCGTGGCCTTTGTGGGGGTGGACGGGGCCGACGTGCGCTTCAACACTTTCTATCGCCCGCAGCGATGGGTGATGCGGATCCTGCAGGAGAACACGGCCGCCGGATTCGTGGCCTGCCGTGGCGGACGATTCACCGACAACCTCGTGGCGTTCGACTCCACGCAATGGTCGGCGGGTGGGATCAATGTAGGCGGAGGAACCGCCCCCGCGACCTTTCAGTTTGCACGCAACTGGTGGTACTGCCTGGACGCGCCCGCGCGCAGCCGACCGACGCTGCCGGTGTCGGAAAGCGCCGGCGTGTACGGGACGCGGCTTGAGTTCCGCGATGCTTCGGCAGGGGATTTGCGACTCGTGGAGGGAAGTCCGGCGCACGTGGCCGGGGCGGAGGCGCTCGTGGTACCCGCCGTCCTGACCGCCGCACCTTAACGACCGCACTCCCGCGCCCCGCCCAGGGGTCGGGTGCGCGGTCGTCATCCGGGAGCCAGAGCTGGAAGGTCGTTATCTCAGGCTGAGCACTTCGGCGTTGGCGTCGCGCAGACGGCGGGCCAGGACCGCGGCCAGGTTTTGGATGAGGCGCGCATGCAACGCCGCCTGGCCGCGGCCAGGCAACTGATCGAAGTCCTCGAACTTGAGCACGAGGAATCGGGCGTCGGTATGGGTCCGAATCGCAGCGGATCGCGGCATGCGATCGGCCAGAGCCATCTCACCGAACGTCATGCCAGGACCGAGGCGTCCGACGATATGCGAGTGGCCGCCGTCGTCATGGATGACGACCTCGACCTCACCGTCGACGAGGAAAACCATGGAGTCGGCGGGCGCGCCTGCGTGGACCACCACCGAGCCGGCGGGGTGGGACTGGGGTTGGAGCAGGGAAGCCAGCGTGCGGAGGGAGGGTTCGTCGAGGCCGGCGCACAGTTCCTGACGCTGCAGGGCGGACACCGCGTCCTGAGGTGCGGGCAGGGTGGAGGCGCGCAGGAGGTCCGCCTCGCACAGCTCGAGTGCATCATCGCGCGCGCCGTGCCGGCACAGGTCCTTCCAGCCGTCCTCGGTCAGGCGTGCGACCACGTAGTCGCGCAGCACGGTGTGCTGGGCGAGGCCGGTCAGCATCACCTGCTTGCCTTGGGCGAGGAGGGTTTCACGCAAGTCCAGGAGAAGCCGGCAGGCGGCGCGATCCAGATCGATGACCCGCTCGAGGTCGAGGATCAGGTGCGTGGCGGCGGCGGCCTCCTCGAGAATGGCGCGCATGGCGAGTTCGAGCGTGGCGAAGATCAGGCGGCCCCGCAGTTCGTAGAGTCGGACCCGGTTTCCGTGATGCGCGAGCGTGGCGAGTTCCGAGGCGACGCGGCGCCGGCGCGAACGGCGGGTGGCGGCGGTGTGGCGGGCGCGGAGCGCCGGCGAGACGACGCGCGGAGTGTTGAACAGGTGCAGGCCGAAATCGATGGACAGGTCGGTGCAAACGCGGATGCCTCGCACGCTGTTGCCGCGCGCGTCGAGCGGTGGGGAGAAGACGGCCACTCCAAGCTGTCCGGGCAGCACCGCAAGGATGCCTCCCGCCACGCCGCTCTTGGCCGGCATGCCAACGGTGTGGATCCATTCGCCCGAGAAGTCGTACATGCCACAGGAGGTCATGACGCTGAGCACGCGCCCGACGCTGATCGGGGCGAGGACGCGCTGGCGCGTGACCGGATTGACACCCCCGGTGGCAAGGCAGGCGGCCATCACCGCGAGATCG
The DNA here is from genome assembly GCA_020845805.1 of Verrucomicrobiales bacterium. Classification (GTDB taxonomy): domain Bacteria; phylum Verrucomicrobiota; class Verrucomicrobiia; order Limisphaerales; family CAIMTB01; genus CAIMTB01. Next base: position 1,919 of record JADLFD010000590.1, read on the forward strand.
CGGCAGGTGACCTCGATGGAGCACTGGCGGAAATAGAGATCGAGGGCGTCCTCAGGATTGCCGGTCAGGATCCCGGCGTTGCGCAGCAGATGGGCGATGGCTCGGTTGCGATGGCCGGTGTCGCGCTCGGAGCGATAGACGTCCTGGTCGAGAACGAGATCGCGCCCCGCGAAGTCCCCCAAGTGGCGCAGCAAACGAAGCTCCCGTTCGGCGGCCGTCGCACCCGGCACGAGGCTGGAGACCGCGATGGCGCCGGCGTTGATCATCGGGTTCAGGGGACGGCCCGTGGTGGGCTCGAGGCTGATCGAGTTGAAGGCTTCGCCCGAGGGTTCGACGCCACATTTGTGCAGCACCGTCTTGAGTCCGTGAGCCTCGAGCGCCAGGCCGTAGACGAGAGGTTTGGAAATGGACTGGATGGTGAAGGGACAACGCGAGTCGCCGACTTCATAGACCTGGCCGTCGGTGGTGGCGATGGCGATGCCAAACCAACCGGGCCGAGCGCGGCCGAGCTCCGGGATGTAGGTGGCGACGGTTCCCTCTTCCAAACGCGCGTATTTGTCGTGCAGAGCCCGCAAGTAGCGGCCGATGGGGGAGTGCGAGTGGGCCGAGGTGGCAGGGTGGGCACCGTTCGGGGCTGGGGCGGAGGTGGGCATGAGGGAGCGTGGGTGCGATTGGAAAGCGACAGATGGGGCGGGAAGCCCAGGGTAAAGCCCTACTGGCCGCGGAAGAGGGGGGACCTCCGCGAACCGGACGCATGTGTCGCCTGCGGGCTCAGAAAGAACCGCCGGTCGGGGCCCGATTCAAGACAATCCTCGGGAAAGGAGGACTGAACTCAGGGTGAGTTGATGCCGAGGCCGAGGTTCCTCACCGCGGACATCCAGCCTTCGAGTTCACCGTCACAACCAATCGCCGTCAGGTACACGAGGTCGACCTTATTGCCGGGGGACGGGGTCGGGAGGGCGTCGGGGTGGGAGCTGGCGTTGGCGACGTGGACCGCAGTGAGGGCGGCGAACTCCGGTGCCGCCGTGCGGAGAGGCTCATGATGGAGCGCAACCGCTTCGACGACCGGGGTGGGAAGTCCCCAGAGGCCCAGCAAATAGGCTCCCACTTCCGCGTGGTGCGCTCCGAAGCGCGCGGTTTCAAGCTGGCACAGGGGGGTTCCTCCTCGATGGGACTCGGCTTCGAGGCCGGCGTAGGCGGCGGGATCCTCCGCGGCGAGGATCAGTTTTCCCAAATCATGGAGCAGACCCGCGGTGAAGGATTCGTCCTGAAGCTTGCGCGTGGCTTCGCGCAAGGAGGCGATGGTTCGCGAGGCGGCAGCGGTGGCAAAACTGTGTTGCCAGAGTCGTTCCAGCAGCGCTGCGGGGATGGGGCCTCCCTGGAATTGCTCGAAGATGCGGAAGCTCAGCGCGAGCGATTTCATTGTCTCGACGCCGAGGTAGTTCACCGCCTCGTGGAGATCCGAGATCTCGCGCCCGATCCCGAAGAAGGCCGAGTTGACGAGCTTGAGGGACTGCGCTGCGAGGGAGGGGTCCCTGGCGACCAGTGAGGCGATCTCGAGCGTGGTGCACCTCGGATTGCGCAGGCGTTCGACCATCTCGCTATAGAGCGTGGGAAGCACCGGGAGCGCACGGATGCGGGCCACGGCCGTCTGGAGTGCGGGTTGTTGAAGGAGATTCTGGAGGGTGAGCGCGCGGCGCAGACTGGATCGCAAGGTCTCGAGTTCGCAGGGCTTGGCCAGAAACTGGTGCGTGGCACCAATGCAGCGGCCGATCAGGTTGCGGTCAGCGTGCCCGGAAAGGATGAACCGGATGGTGCGCGGCTGACGTTCCATCACCGCCGTCAGCAGTTCGGCGCCGTCCATGCTCGGCATGCGCATATCGGAGACCACCGCATCGAATGGCGTGCGGTCGATCTCTGCCAGGGCCGCCCGGCCACTGTCCACGAAGACGCTCTCCCACTCGTCACGCAGGGTGCGCATGAGCCGTTCCAGCATGCGCAACACCATGGGTTCGTCATCCACGAAGAGGACGCGTTTTTTGTCCATGGCGGGAATGGGCCAGCGGCCGTGGCTCGAGGTCAATCCTTCGACCTCGTCGGGTGAAGTTGCTCGGCGAGGCTGGCCGCCAGTTGGACGGCGGTGTCCCTCGGGTCGGCGATGCGCGCGTCCAGAGGGGGTCGCGCGGGCCTGTTTGACGAGAACTCGCGCTTCACCGCCACAAAGTGGGTCAGCGCGCGGCATTGGTCACGGATCGGCGCGATGGTCATCTCCTCCGAGTAGAGGGAGCCGTCGCGCCGGCGGTTGGTGATACAACCCTGCCACATCTCACCCGAAAGAATCGTGTTCCAGAGAGTGGCGTAGAAGGTGGCGTCGTGACGACCCGACTTGAGCATGCTCGGGTTGGCACCCACCAGCTCGTCGAGCCGATAGCCGGTCATGCGCAGGGTGGCGGCGTTGGCCCAGACAATCGCACCGTCGGCCCCGGTGATCAGCATCCCGTCTCCGGCGGATTCCATGGCGGTCGCCAACAACCGCAGGTGTGCGTCCTGCTGTGCCTGGTCCTCGCGCTTGCGGTTGGGACGTGGCCTGGGGGGCTGGATGATGTTGGGTCGGATGGGGCGGAGCAGTTGTCCCAGCACCGTGGGGGGTGCGGGATGGACCCCGGACGAGCCTGGGGCACGGATCAGGCCTTTCGGGGCTCCGCGAAATCGATCTGGCATACAAATGGTTTCCCCCGCGTCAGGGGGACGATCGCTTGTGCGTGGCGTTCAAGATCTCGAGCAACGGCATGAGTTCTACACCACGTCTCCGGGAGGCAGCCTCGGACAATGCCTACTTCGGCAACTTCCGAGGAATCCCAAGACAGGGAATTTCGGACTCCAGGACTGCTTGGTGACCGGCTGCTATCAGAGTTCCGAATGGCGGGATTGCTTACGTGCGCTGCCGCGGGTCGAACCGATCGAACCCAGTTCGCTGCCCCCCAGGACAGACCTCGGCAACGCACGGGTGGTGGCGGTACTGCTGCCAAGGACAGGCCTTGGGAGCGTGGAACCCTCGGGAACGGAGGGGCGGGCAGTCGGACGGCGAAGGCCTATCGGCGCCAGCGGCGTCCCTCGCGCGACCCTGAGGACAGACCTTGGGAACGTGGGAGGGACGCCCGACACGCCGTCGCACGCGGGTGACTTTGCTCCCGTGGACAGACCTTGGGAGCGAGGAGACCTCCAGAACGGGTGGGGGGCGGGCCGATGCCTGCCGGTCGCTTCCATCGTGTGACCCTGAGGACAGACCTTGGGAACGGAACGGTGGCTGCCCCGAGTCTCAAGGCGGGGGGATGAACCTTTGGAAGTACCCGCTTCCCGTGTGGAAGGTCAGCCAACCCTGTGGCGCACAAGGGGGTACGCCCCCGAAGGCGGGCGACAGGGGCTTGCTCCAAGGGTTCGCTGGCGGGATAAGGCGCTGACCCTGAGGACAGACCTTGTGGACGGACAGGGGTGGTGCGGCTGCCAAGGACAGAACTTGGGAGCGTGGAAGCCTCGGGAACGGAAGGTTGGGCGCTGACCCTGAGGACAGACCTTGTGGACGGGCAGGGGGTAGTACGGCTGCCAAGGACAGACCTTGGGAGCGTGGAACCTTCGGGAACGGAAGGTTGGGTATTTGGGCGGGGTGGGCGCGTCCGCCCCAGTGGCGTCCAGTGCGTGCTCCTGAGGACAGACCTTGGGGAACGTGGGAGGGACGGGCGAAACGCCGTCACACGTGGGTGCCTGCGCCCCCAAAGACAGACCTCGTCGTCGGGTGACCAAGCGTTTTCCTTGCGGCGGAAGCCGGTCTTGTCGTCTCCTCGTCCCACGTCCGACCGGCTGCCGAAGCCTGTCGGCGCCCATCGGGGACGCGGATTCCGATCCCATGCGCATCTTCCAGATCATCTTCAATCCCACTAGCGCCGCGGAATTGGCGGCTATGCCGAAGAATCTCCAGCTGAACATCCTCGGCGAGTTCCGTGGTCTGCCTACGGAGGCCATGAGCACGGATCTGGAAAGATTCGGGAAGATGGAACGCGAAGGGCGGGTCCTGCATCGCATGCGGCTCGGGGAATACCGGATTTACTTCGAGCGGCACGCCCTTGGGATCGTGGTGCATCGAATTCTTAACAAGAACTCGCTCAAGGATTTCCTGTTTCGTTCCAGCTTGCCGACCGGGGAAGACGAAGCACTCGAAGCCAATCCCAAGTTCTGGGAACTCATCGAAGCCGCGCGCCGGAAGGATGGTCGCCGCGGAGCTGCGGCCTGATCCTGATCCTGTTCCCGGGCCCCTCCCCGTCCCAGGTCGGGATGGTGACCCCTGGCAACGGGTGCGAGGCACAGCAAGATCGTACCAGCTTGGTACAGCTCGACGCCGACTCGGGTCTCACCCTCGCGTCTCCCTCCACGCTCGAGTCGGCCCGGCAGCTCCTTCCTTTTTCCCGACTTCACCGCTCGCTTCTTGAACTGCCGCGCCGGGGTCCGTTGACTCGTCGGCATCATGACGTCTGCCCGACTGACGCCCGGAGCCGCGAGGCTCTGCGTCGCCCTGATGCTTGGCATGGTCAGCACCGCGGTGGCTGCGGATGCGCTGCGTGGCCGGTCCGATACCGAGACGGTGGGTCGCAAATCGAACCTGCGCACGGTGCTCCCGGTCCACCAAGTCCTGACGCCCCACGGCAAGCTCACCGATCTTCCCGGCGTTCGACCGCAAGCCATCGCCTTCGGTCCGGGCCGGCGTTCGATTCTGGTCTCCGGCAAGACGAGTGAACTTCTAGTGCTCGATCCGGTGACGGGCGAGGTGCGTCAACGCGTGGCGCTCCCCGCCGAGTCGCAAAACGAACCCCTGCCCGCCGTCCCTTCCCCCAACATCCTCCTGCCGGACACGAAGGGGCAGCTCAGCTTCACGGGTCTGATCCTGTCCCCCGACGAAAAGCGCATTTACCTCAGCAATGTCAACGGCAGCATCAAGGTCTTCCGATTCGGCGCGGACGGTTCGGTTGAGGCCTCGCATTCGCTGCCGCTTCCTCCCGCCGAGGCGCCACGCCGCAAGGAGGAGATCCCTGCCGGTCTCGCACTCAGTCCGGATGGTCGTCGGCTCTATGTCTGTGGGAATCTCTCCAACACCCTGTTGGAACTCGACGCCGACACGGGTGCGGTCCTGCGCCGCTTTCCCACGGGTTCGCTGCCTTATGATGTCGTGCTCCTGGGCGACAAAGCCTATGTGAGCAACTGGGGTGGCCGACGTCCCGACGCCGGCGATCTGGTCGGCCCAGCCGGCCGCGGTACTGAGGTGCGAGTCGACCCGGTCCGCCACATCGCGAGCGAGGGATCGGTGTCGGTGATCCCGCTGGCCGACGGCGTGACCGGGAGCGAGGTATTGACCGGGCTTCATGCCTCCGCGCTCGCGCTGTCCCCGGATCGTCGCTGGCTGGTCTGTGCCAACGCAGGTTCCGACAACCTCAGTGTCATCGATACGCGATCGGATTTGGTGGTGGAGACCATTTGGGCCAAAGCGAAACCCAGCGACTTGTTCGGTGCCTCCCCGAACGCGGTGGCCTTCGCTTCGAATGGCCGGACTTTGTATGTGGCGAACGGCACGCAGAACGCCATCGCTCAGATCGCGTTTCGACCCGAACGCCGGCGCTCGAAGATCAACGGCCTCCTGCCGGTGGGTTGGTTTCCAGGGGGCATTCTCTTCGATGCGGCGCGTGGACAACTGTGCGTGGTGAACATCAAGGGGCATGCGGTTCAGCCCAAGGCCTACCGGGAGGCGGGAGCCGCACCGGGCGCAGAGGGGTTCAATTCCCATCATTACAACGGGTCGGTGTCTTTGGTTCCGCTGCCGAAATCGCGCGAGCTGGCCCGGCTCTCTCAGGCGGTCTACGACAACTACCGGCGTGAGCGAATGGAGGAGAGTTTGCAACCGCCACGTGCCGGCCAGCCCCCGCGCGCGATCCCGGAACGCATCGGCGAACCCAGTCCGATCAAACACGTGGTCTATGTCATCAAGGAGAACCGCACCTTCGACCAAGTGTTCGGAGATCTGGCCGGCGCGCGCGCCGATGCTCGTCTCTGCATTTTCGGCGACCGCATCACGCCGAATCAGCACAAGATGGTGCGCGAATTCGCGCTGCTGGATAACACCTATTGCGCCGGCATTCTCAGCGCCGACGGACACCAGTGGAGCACCACCGGCTTCGGCACCGATTATCTCGAACGCTCGTTTGCCGGCTGGCCGCGCAGTTACCCGGACGGCATGGGCGAGGACGAGAACGATGCGATGGCCTATTCGCCCGCCGGATTCATCTGGGACAGCGCACTGCGCCATGGCGTGACCCTCCGCAACTACGGCGAATTCATGGCCCCCGCGGTACGCTGGCGCGACGGTCGCAAGGGGTCACCGGATTTCCTCGCGTGTTACCGCACCTGGAAGGGGGAGAGCAACGAGGTGGTATTCGAGAGCTATCCCATGGTGGAAACCATCCGCCCCTTCTCACCCACTAATTACGTGGGTTGGGAGATGTCGGTTCCGGATCAATATCGTGCGGATTTCATCCTGCGTGAACTGAAGGCGTTCGAGGCCAAGGGGCAGTTCCCGCAGTTCACCATCATCTGCCTGCCGAACGATCACACCAGCGGGACGAGCAAGGGCGCACCGACCCCGGCAGCGACGGTGGCAGACAACGATCTGGCGTTCGGCCGGATCGTCGAGGCGCTCAGCCACAGCCGGTTTTGGAAGGAGATGGCCATCTTTGGGATCGAGGACGATCCGCAAAACGGCTTCGACCACGTGAGCGGTTACCGCACCACCGCCTATGTCGTCAGCCCTTACGCCCGACGCAAAACCACGGTGAGCACGCAGTACAACACGGTGAGCATCCTGCGCACGATCGGTCAGATTTTGGGGATGAAACCGATGAACCAGTTCGATGCGGCGGCGACACCCATGTTCGACTGTTTTTCCGACACTCCCGACTTCACGCCTTTCGTCGCGGTGCCGAACCAGGTTCCGTTGGACCAGATGAATCCCGACCCCAGCGCGCTGCGCGATCCTCAGCTCCGCCGCGATGCGCTGGCATCGGCTCGCATGAACTTCCGGCAGGTGGATCGCGCGCCGGAAGGGTTGTTGAACCGGGTGCTGTGGCGCGCCACGCGGGGCACGGCGGAGCCCTACCCGGAATGGGCCATCACGCTCGTCGACGAAGAGGACGAGGACGAGGAGGACGAGCACTGACCGGACGGGCTCACGAGGCGCCTGCCGCGCGCTGGATCAGCCCACACCACAGGCGCGCAGGAGGGTCTCCTGCACGTCGCGTTCCTGTTCGAGGCTGATCGGGAGAGGGGTTTGGGTGGTCAGTGCGTGGGCGAGTTCGGCGAACTCGCCTTCATAACGGCGATAGGCGGGCATCGGGACCTCCTGCCTGCCCTTCGCGTAAGGGCCGGCGGCGTCCGCGAGGTCGAGGGTGAGGGTGGGGGGCTCGAGCGGGCGCAGCACGGCGGTGCCGCGCGTTCCGAGGATTTCGAAGGCGCGGTGGGCGGACGCGTTGGGCTGCAGCGTGGCGCTGGTGATCAGTGCGGTTGCCTTCGCGTATTCGAAGACGGCGACATTGTTATCCGCGAGTCGGTCGGTGGGATGGCCGTGCGTTTTGAGAAACGAAGTCACCCGGTCGGGGCGTCCGAGCAGACGCACGATGGCATCGATCAGATGGCTGCCGAGTTCGAACAGGACGCCCCCCGGGAAGCCAGCCCACTCGGCCCGGCGGTCGGGAGCAAGCGTGTTGTTGAGCGTGGCGCGGACGAGATACACCTCGCCGAGCCAGCCCTCCCGAACGGCCTCGAACATCGCGCGCAGTCCGGGATGGTGACGCCACATGTACCCCACCTGCAGGAGACGGCGACGTTCGCGCGCGAGCCGCAGTACGGTGTCGAACTCCGCCAGCGTGGTGGCCGGAGGCTTTTCGAGATGCACATGCCGGTTCGCTTCGAGGGCAAGGGCGGCGAAGCGCGCGTGTGACGGGACGTCGGTCTCGACGACCACCACCTCACAGCGCTCCAGGACCTGGTCGCGGGTGAGCACGGGGATGGTTTGGGCTTCGAGTCGCTTCGCCAGGGCGTCGGTTTCGGGCCAGGCGCCGACGAGCTGGAAGGACGTCGAATTCTGCAACAGGCGGAGCTTCTCGGCGGCGTGGGAATACGCGATCCCGAGAAATCCCACCGGAATGCGTGGGGCCTCGGCGGGGCGGGGAGCGGTGACGGCGGCCCTGCCCGGGTGGGAGGTGCCGAAAGTGGCTGCGACACTAAGGGCGGCCGATCCGCTTTGGAGGAAGACGCGACGGTTCATGGGGCGCGGCAGGAGGCGAGGGATGGGTTGGTGGTCAACGAGTGGGAGCCCTGGGGTCAGGGGTCGGCTAATCAGGAAGTGAGGAGCTGGGAGTCAGGCGCGCGGACGCACAATGGACTGCGGACGCAGGTAGTCGGCCAGGGTATCAGGTCCGAGCACGCCGCCGCCGCACCCGCTCAGGTTGCAGCCGGCATAGGGAATGCCGTGAGCAAACAGGTTGTGGGCGTTGATCCAGGTGTTGCCCGCGACCAGTTGTTCCCCCACGCGCTGGGCGCGTGCGAGGTCCGCGCTCCAGACGCTGTTGGCGAGACCGTATGCGGAACGGTTGACCACCTCGATGGCCTCCTCTTCCTCGCGGAACGGACTCAAGTACGCCACCGGACCAAAGATCTCGTCGCGGGCGCACAGGTTATCGGGGGAGCCTCCGAGCAAGGCTGGCCGCACGTAGAAACCGCCTTCGTGACCAGCGACGTGGGCGGGTCCGCCGGGGAGCAGGACTTCGGCACCGTCGCGGGAACCGCGCTCCAGGTAGGAGAGAATCCGCCGGCGTTGCTTCTCGCTGACCACGGGTCCGAGTTGGGTTTCGGGGTTGGCACCGTGACCGATGTGCAGGGATTTCATTGCGGCGACGGCGTGCTCCAGGAACGGCTGGCGGATGCGTTCATGCACGAGCCAGCGGGTGGCGGTGCAGCAGACCTGGCCGGCGTTGAGGGTGACCGCGGCCACCAATGCTTCCGCGGCCGCGGCGACCTCCACGTCATCGAACACCACGGCGGCGCCTTTGCCGCCGAGTTCGAGTTTCACGGGGACGAGGTTGCGTCCGCACGCCTCAGCGACGAGGCGTCCCACCTCGGGCGAGCCCGTGAACGACATGCGGCGGAGGCGCGGGTGGGCGCTGAGCGCGGCGCCGGCGGTTTCGCCGAGTCCGGTGATGACATTGAGGACCCCGGGCGGGAAGCCGGCTTCCTGGGCGAGTCGGGCAAAGTAGAGGGTGGAGAGCGGGGTGTCTTCGGCGGGCTTGATGACGACGGTATTGCCGGCGGCGAGGGCGGGGGCGACGCCCCAGCCCACCAGGAGGAACGGGAAGTTCCAGGGGAAGATGAA
>JADLFD010000591.1 GCA_020845805.1 Verrucomicrobiales bacterium
AAATGCGGCCGGAAGCGCGGAGTGGAACCCGGCGGAATCTGGTGCAGATATCCGTTCCACTCATCGCGGTTGCTGACGACGCGGACCTCCCGCCAATCCCAGGATGCAATCGGATAGTGTTTACAGCGAAACGCCTGCCGGATAAGAGGAATCTTGTCGGGATCGAACCCCATGAACACAGCGCAGGCGGCATCGACACTGGCCGGATTGGACCCGAATAGGACGATATTCGATTGGATAGGATCCGGGTTTATGGGACCATTGCCCTGCCCGCCGAGAATGCCGTCGACGAGTGCAAGATAAGGTTTCTGGGATTCCGGGGCAGGCTTGCGAAGTGAGCCATCCGGGTTGGCGTAGAGAAGGACCTTGTTAAGGTCTAGGCACATGCGCCAAGTGGTGTCGTTGCCCCACCAGTTGCCGCTGCGGACCACAGATTCGCCATCGCCGAGCGCTTTCTGTCCGATCTGGCGCATCCCACCCAGGAGCGCGATGCCGGACCGCGGGTATTTCAACGAGAGATGGCGGAGGTTGCGAACCGCAGTACGTTCGACGCGGGACAACAGGCCCGCCACGGGGCGTTCGTCGCCATCGTTGGCCAGGGAGGGTTCGGTGTGGTGCGGCAGCCAGTTCTTGTCGCCGTTGATGCCAACAAGGTTCTTGAGTGCGGCCGTGACACCCACCTTCTTGTGCGTCTTCAGCTTCGGCAAGTTGACGAACAAGTCAGCTTCAAGGACCGTCCGGGAAACGAGGTATTCGTGCCGGCCGTCGGAATGGTGGTAGTTAACCTCATTGTCGTCATAATCGGCCCCGTAGTAGCGCCCGGCTCCAGCATGCCCGTGAAACTCGCTGTATTCCCCCAAATCGACAGCGACATAGCCAAGCGGGTCGCCCGGGAGGTCCCGCCGTTCAACGATGACGCCTTCGTCATTCACCGATTCTTGCTTACGAAGGTCTAACAGCTGCACCTCACGCCCCGCCGCGCCCGCGTCCGCGACCAGTTCGGTCAGCCCCAGAAGGCGGCAGATGTTCTTGAACGAAGCGTCACCTTGGGGGGCATCGGTGAGCGTGATCCGAGCTCCGCCAGGAAGGAGCCGATCAAACTGCCATAGGACTTCTTTGAGGATGGAAGGGTGAGTGAGAGTGTAGGCCCAACCATTGGCATCCCGTGGGTGTCGATCGTGAATCAGGTTCGGCTTTACGACAACGCTTGCCCTCCCGTGACCCACCTCTTCCAATTTGCCAGCCAACGCCAAAACACCGGCAACGCCGGCTTGACCAGCGCTTTCAGGCGAACCGGCGTGGACAGAGAAGACATAGACGACCGAAGGCAACATAAACTAAGGAACCCGGTCCAACTGCGACTGTCTGAAATTGGATACAGTCCTCTGGCAACGGTGGATCTACAGCAAATCTTCACAGCCGTCCGCCGAGTCGGAGGGTTTCAATTCCGCAGGCGTCGGGTACTCAAGCTGACCCACGCGAAGGTCTCAGCGCTTATGAAAAATCCAAAGAACAGTCACCTGACACCACTCGGTCACCCTCGTGCGGCGCCCAAAGAGTCGTCGATCCTCGACCCTGACGAAGAACGTACAATTCCAGCAATGATGTCGTACAGGTGGGAATACGAAACGTCTCCACAGAAGGCTTTCGCGCGCTTCAATCCACGATTGACCATATCCCGCCGCATGCTCGGAGATCGGATAACGCTGTCAATAGCCGCCTCAATGCTCAGCGGTTCAAATGGATCAAAGAAACTGCCGGCTTCTCCCAACACCTCCCGAGCATACGGCCGATCGGACGCAGATACAGGGACACCTGCCGCCATCGCTTCGATAAGGGGGAGCCCAAACGACTCAACAACAGACGGGAACACTGCCACGTCGCAGTGTCTCAGCAGGAAAGATACCTCAGTGGGTGTAACCGTCCCAATCCTGAAAATGCTCTGTGGTCTAGGGGACCCTTCCACGAGTGAGTCGATCTCCGCCATCAAATCTGGATACACTTGAGACTTACTGCCGATCGTAAGCACGACGCTTGCCTCCGGATACTTCTTAAGCAGAAGACCGAAAGCTTTTATCAAATTGGGATGGTTCTTATGTACGCCCAAACTCGACACATACAACAGTGTCGGGTGCCGACAGCGTTCACTAACGGAGCGAACACACTGACTGACCTCTCCGATGCCCGAGTTCAAAGCCACACCTGGGGGGCTGATCACGACTCGCTTGCGGATGCGCTGGCCTCCACAGCCACTGGACAGCCTATCTCCCATTGCGCGTGTCTGTACAACCACTAAATCACTGACTGCTGCGCTACCAACCATAAGCATCTTCTGTACTCTCAACTGCAGTCTGATCGAGAGATCGAACTTCTGAACGAACTCTGGCTCAAATGGGAGAATCTGCTGGCAGTAGACACACTGCGGAAGCGGGCTAAAAAATGAGCCCGAATTCACAAACGCCAACACCACGTCAGCTTTGATCCGCGACGCGACAACTGGAAGCCCGAACTGTTGCCACGCGATACGACTGACCCGCCCTGAGCCGAACGGTGCAATTCTAACATCGCACGCAGAGAACCGAGGAATCTGGATACCCTCCTCGCCGACAAATACCGTGTACCGGTCACCGGACTGCCGCAACGACAGGTACTCAACAAACCCGCGCAGGATGGTAAGCCCACCACCTTCACGGATGCCGACTGCGTCGATCGCTAAATGCACACTTCACACTTCCGCAGCAAGACATGGCCCCGACCACCTCTGGCGCCACGAAACCATCGCGTCCTCGAACAACCTGCCGACGGAATCTGGCTGCACACAATGAGACAATTCCAGGGAGCGAGCAGAGTGCCTCGTGGCCAGAAGAGGATCTTGGATATAAGCCGCCATCGCCTCAGCGAGACTCTCCACGGACCCGGCTTTGACTAGAAAGCCGTTGATACCAGGGCTAATCAAATCGAGAGCTGCACCACAACGATCCGACGCGATGATGGCCTTTCCCACTGCAATAGCCTCGCTGATAACAACGCCCCACCCATCATGGCGACTTGGCAAAACCACAACATTCGCAGCACGCATCAGAGACTGGATTCTGTCCGGGCTAACCGCCCCCATAAACATAATCGAGTCCTCCACTCCTAGGTCACTCGCCATCCGGATGTACCGTTCGCCCCTTTCCCTTGGCCCCACCATGCAAACCGACGCTCTTTGCCCCTTTTTCTTTAGTGGGGTATTTACTTCACTCAGGTAGCCCCAACAGGTTGTGGTC
>JADLFD010000592.1 GCA_020845805.1 Verrucomicrobiales bacterium
CAAGATACACATCGAGCCAGCGCTGCCAGTCTTCCTGGCGTTTGAGAGTGCTGAGGAGCATCCCCGTCATGACCAGTGCCTGATCCGTCCCCGCGAACTCTCGGATGAGTTGCTCCAAGCGGTAGGTGGCCTGGGGATCCGTGCGCAGTGGCCCGTTCCGATCGGGTGGAGTGGTCGGGGATCCCCGGGTGTGCAGGGCACGGAAATGCTCCTGGAGCAGGTTCTCCAACGTCAATTTCACGGTGGCGACCTCGGAGAAGGAAGGTGTGGGTAGGGCCTCGTAGGGATTCACGGCGCTGGCCTTGGGCGTCCCTCCCAGGCTGGGATCCGCCCATTGGGCAACGCCGTATCCGAACACTGCCGCCAAGGCGAGGGCCCATGGCGGTCGGCCGATTCCGCCCCGCCGCTGCGCCGAGGCATGGAGGGGGAGGGCAGGGGTCGAGGTGGACGTGGAGAGGGAAGGCAGGGAAGCCGGGGGTGTGCTCATACCATGGGGCTTTCTTGTGTAATCCAAAGTAACCACCGATGGATTACTAGTGTCAACCAAACGCTCGCCCAAGTTCTGTCCGGCGTGGTCCCGGATTCGGCGGTGCTGCGGTCAGGTGGCACCGTCGACACTCAGGGGATGGGCCTGGGTTGGAACTGTCCCGTCAGGCCCGGAGCGGCAGCGATCCCCTCGAGAGGCGTCGTCCCAGGCGGAGAAGCCGGTTCGAACATGAACACTTTGTCATACGGTTCAGCGGGTGGGATTCATGTGAACGAGGTGGGATGTGCCAGCACGACGGGGTGAAGCACCCCACCAGATCGGGCCCCGGAAGGCAGTGGGCGACCGTCACCTGCTGACCCATGCCGAGCGGAAGACAGCCGCCGCAGCCAGACCGGGTGTCGGCCATGGGAACGCTCTCTTGTCTAAACCACCGCATCTGACTCCTCTCATGAAATCCTCCCCCTCCCCCTTTCGTGTCCGGGCTCTGACTACTCTTGTCGTCGCCCTTGGTTTTGGCGTGCTCGTGGTCAGCGGGGCGGTCCTGTTCGTCTCGCCACCTGGGCGGGTGGCCAACTGGACCCAATGGGAGATGCTCGGACTGACCAAGCATGGCTGGGGTGAGATCCATGTCGTTTTTGCGGCGGCATTCCTGATCGCGGCTCTCGCGCATCTCGCGTTCAATTGGCGACCCATGCTGCAGCACCTGGGCGCACGGCTCGCGGGGCGTCGTGGTATGCGATGGGAGTGGGTGGCGGCCGGGCTTCTGGGCATCGGGCTTTTCGCCGGAACGCGTGCTCACGTGCCGCCTTTTTCGACCCTGCTCACCTGGAACGAGGAACTCCGTGGTGGTTGGGAGGGGAACCGTGACCGCGCCCCGGTTCCGCATGCGGAACTCCTCACTTTGAATGAGCTCGCCGTCCAGGCTGGGGTGGCGTCTGAGGAGGCGCTTCGCCGGCTCGCGGTCTCGGGCATCGCGGGCATTTCAGGGGAAGCACAGGTTCAGACCATCGCGGAAGCGGCCAAGGTCACGCCGGCGAGGATCTTTGAACTGATTCAAGGACGGGAGGCCGCAACGGCGACCCGCGCGCCAGGGGATCATCGACCAGGCGGACCTGGTGCCGGGGGCGGTCCCGGTAGAAAAACGCTGACGCAGTTTTGTGTGGAGGAAGGTCTCGACCTCAAGGTGGTCCAGTCACGACTCGGGAAGCGCGGCCTGAAAGCGTCCCCTGATCAGACCCTGCGGGAGATTGCCGTGCAGAACGGATTCGACCGCCCTGTCGAGCTCCTCGAGATCATCCGGCGTGACTGAGAGGGCCGCGGGCGACCCCGGTGTCCACACTTCAGGGTCGGATTGCCGCAGGGAGAGTCGAGCGTACGGTTCACGATCATTTCCACCTGCACCGTATTCGCGCATCGCCTTCCGCTGCCATTCTCACGAGGATACGGCCTGGCGCCGATGAACACTCCCTCAACCCGTGTCATGAAACCTGCCCGCCCGCGACTCACCCTTTCCATCCTGCTTTGTGCGTTCGCCGTACTGGTGGGGTGCCAGACGGTGCGCCCGATCTCTGGCGAACCCTCGGCAGGGGGTATGAGTGTCAAACCTGGGATCAATGCGGAGTATCTGAAACCGGATCTCAACGTCTCCAACTGGGTTGAGCGATTTGAGAAGGAGGGCCGTGAGATCTTTGATCACCGGCACCAGATCGTGGCTGCGGCGGGGATTGGCCGGGGATCCGTGGTGGCCGACATCGGCTGCGGGACGGGATTGTTTACCCCGATGCTGGCCGAGGCGACGGGCCCGCGGGGCAAAGTGTTCGCGGTGGATATCGTGCCGGAATTCCTCCGACTGATCGGTCAGCGCGTGGCACGCGGAGGTCTTTCGAATGTGGAAACGGTGCTCTGCACTGAGCGATCGGTGGAACTACCTCCGCGCTCCATCGACATGGCCTTTATCTGCGACGTGTATCACCACTTCGAGTATCCTCAGCAGTCGCTGGCCTCGCTGCATCGCGCGTTGCGGAGGAATGGGGAAGTGTTCCTGATCGATTTCAAGCGGGAGCCAGGCGTCAGCTCGGAGTGGATCCTTAATCACGTCCGGGCCGGTCAAGCGGTCGTGACGGCCGAGTTGGAGGCCGCTGGTTTCCGGAAGATCGAGGAGTTGCCGTTGCTCAGGGACAACTACGTTCTTCGCTTCCGTAAGGTCGGTCGCTAACGCGACCCCCATGGATATCTCTGCAACTCCTCAACCCGCTGCCGACGCCGCGGCCGGCCGGCCACCTCGGACCCTGGGCCTAGGCAGTGCGACCGCCCTGGTGGTCGCCAGCATGTTGGGCACGGGGATCTTCACCACCAGCGGTTTCCTGCTGGCGGATCTCCAATCGCCCTGGGTGGTGCTGGGAGCATGGGTCGTGGGCGGTCTGATCGCTCTGCTCGGCGCACTGAGCTACGGCGCGCTGGCTTGTCAGCTGCCCGAATCAGGGGGCGAGTACTTGTTTCTATCGCGCACGTTGCATCCGGCGGCGGGCTACATCGCAGGCTGGGTGTCCCTCCTGGTGGGCTTTTCGGCTCCTCTCGCTGCCGCCGCGAACGCGTTTGGTCAGTACACGGGGGAGTGGTTCCCGGCGAGTTCGCCAGTACTTACGGGGACCGTCCTCCTGGTGGTGGTTTCGCTGCTCCACGCTTGGAATGTCAAAGGCGGAGCAGTGGTTCAGAATCTTGCCGTGGTCATCAAGGTCGTGTTGATCGCCTTGTTCCTTGGGCTCGGTTTCGCCCAAATCCCAGCGGCTTCCTCTGTGCCCCCGGCGCAGGCGGGTACATTCACGGTACCCGCCTTGGCCATGTCGATGGTCTGGATCTCGTTTAGCTACGCCGGCTGGAATGCGGTGGTTTATCTCGGTGGAGAAGTGAAGCACCCGGAGCGGAACATCCCACGCTCCCTGATCCTGGGCACGGTCCTGGTCACGGTGCTGTACGTGGCCATCAACGCCGTTTTCCTGTGGGCGGTGCCGGGCGACGTGATTTCAGGTCAGCTGGAGGTGGGACGTCTCGTGGCGCAGCGTCTGGGGGGGAAGTCCTGGGCGGAGGGCGCGACGATCCTCGTTTCCCTCGCCCTCATGACATCGGTTTCCTCCTTGTTAATGAGTGGTCCCCGGGTCTATGCCCGGATTGCTGCCGACGGCTATCTGCCAGCGTGGATGCAGCAACGATCAGGGCCGCCGCGCTTCGCCATCGCCTTTCAGTTGGTCCTGGCTCTGCTGATGCTGTGGACGGCGACCTACCAGAGTCTGCTCTCCTTTATTGGATTCACCTTGGGCCTCAGCACCGCCGCCACGGTTTCGGGTCTGGTGATGGAACGGCTCCGGCGAGGCCCTTCGGTGACTGTCCCTGGGTGGCCCTGGGTGCCTCTTGTGTTCGTGGTGGCCGTCCTTGGGTTGACCCTGCTTTCCATTTCCAGAGCCCCACTTCCGAGCCTGGCGGGGTTTGCCGTGCTCGGGTTAGGCTGGCTGCGGTGGCGGTTGGGCGGAGAGGCGCGCGAACTCCGCCGGATCGACGCTCCGCAGTGTCCCCCGGGACCGGGATGATCGCTCAAGCAACGCCCGAGATCGAGGATTCCACCAATCACTATGAAAGAGACCAACCGGGCAGCCGGATCGAGAGCAGGAGCGGCAGCAGCAGCGCCACACGGTCGCTGGAATGCCTATTGGGTAGGGGCGGGGATTGGCGTGCTGAGCTGGGTAGCCTTTGCAGTAGTCAACCAGCCGTTGGGAATCAGTACCGCCCTCTCGGCTGCCTCGGGTGTCTGTGCCCTGCCGGTGATGGGAGTCGAGGGAGTGGCCCAGAACGCCTATTGGGCGAAGACGCCGTTCAAATGGGACGGCGGGATGCTGTTCCTGGTGGGCACCTTTCTGGGGAGCTTCCTCAGCGCCTGGACCAGCCGGACATGGAGATGGGAAATCGTTCCTTCGACGTGGGCGGGCCGATTCGGGAGCTCGGGTGGGAAGCGCCTGGCCGCCGCTTTTATTGGTGGCGCAATCATCATGTACGGGGCTCGCTTGGCGGGGGGATGTACCAGCGGGCACGGCATCAGCGGCTCGCTCCAACTCGCCCTGAGCAGTTGGACGTTCTTTCTGACGATGTTCGGCTCCGGGGTCGTGACGGCTTGGCTGCTCTTCCGGCGTCATTCCAGGAGCGGGCGGCAGTAGAAACTTACTCTCTCAAGGCGATCTATGGATTTCCCTGTTTCCGCTGAACTCGCGCGCTGGCTGGCCATTCCCATGGGCCTGGTTTTTGGGTTGCTGCTCCATCGCGGGGGCGTGGCCGACTACAACGTCATTGTGAACCAGTTTCGGCTGCGGGACTTCACCGTGCTCAAGGTGATGTTCACGGCGATCCTGGTGGGCGGGGTCGGGGTCCTTCTCCTGAGGATGAGCGGCCACGCGGAGTACCATATCAAGCCAGCGAACATGCTGGGCGTCGTCCTCGGGGCGGGCTTGTTCGGCATCGGGATGGTGCTCTACGGGTATTGCCCCGGTACGGGGGTGGCTGCGATGGCCACGGGAAGCCTTCACGCGTTGGTGGGGTTCCTGGGGATGCTGGCCGGCGGCGTGGCGTACGCCCTGAGCTTTCCCTGGGTGGAGTCCCATATCCAGTCGGTGGGCAAACTGGGGAAGGTTCGACTGCCAGAACTCACGGGTGTGCCGGACTGGGGCTGGTTTGTGATTCTGGCGGGGATCGCCGCAGTCGTCTTTTGGTTCATCGAAACACGCGGCGGGCGAAGTGCGGCAGGCCAGGAGCATTCCCAATGATCTTAACATGAGCACGTTTCGATTGCTGGTGGGCGGGCCGTGGTGGTAGGGGGCGGTTACATCGGCCTGGAGATGGCAGAGCAGCTCAGGCGGCGCGGATTGGGGGTGACCGTGGTGGAGGCTGCGACCCAGGTCATGGCTCCGTTGGACCCCGAGATGGCGTCATGGCTGCATCAGGAACTGCGTCGGAACGAGGTGACCCTGCACCTGGGAGATTCCGTCGCTGCTTTCGAATCCCCCCGGGACGGCGAAGCTGCGCGCGCCTCGGTGGTGGTGCTCAAGAGTGGGACTCGAATCGAGGCCGATACGGTGGTCCTGGGGTTGGGGGTGCGGCCCGAGGTGTCGCTGGCCAAGAACGCTGGCCTCGAGCTCGGACAGTTGGGTGGCATCCGGGTAAATGAGTTTCTCCAAACCAATGATCCGCGGATCTGGGCGGTCGGCGACGCGGTGGAGGTCAGGGATCGGGTCACGGGTTTCTGGAGCATCATACCCCTGGCGGGACCCGCGAATCGTCAGGGGAGAATCGCCGCGGACAACATCTTCCAGCGCACCTCGCGTTACGAAGGAACGTGGGGAACGGCGGTGCTACGACTGTTCGACCTTACCGCGGCGTGCACGCGAGCGAACGAAAAGATGCTGCGCAAAGCAGGGATCCCCTGCGAGGTGCTGCACCTCCACCCTGGTTCCCATGCGGGTTACTATCCCGGCGCCGAGCCGATCGCCATGAAGGTGCTCTTCGCTCCCGGCACGGGCCGATTGCTCGGGGCTCAGGCGGTTGGTGCGGAGGGCCGGGACAAGCGGATCGACGTGCTGGCCACCGCGGTGCAACGGGGAATGTCAGTGCAGGATCTGGCGGAGTTGGAGCTCGCCTACGCGCCTCCCTTTGGTTCTGCGAAGGATCCCGTGAACATGGGGGCGATTCGGGGGGGATCACCGGCACTGTGGAGGCCCGCGTCAAGACCACGGTCAGTTCTCGGATCCAGGAGCGCCTTCGTTTCACGGAGATCCGGAGCGCGTACCAAGGCCTGGTGATCCAGCGGTTGGCCGACCGACCCGCGGGAGCCAGTGAGGGCATCCCGGCGCTCCCGACACCGCAGGTCAGCGCGGTCCTGGTGACGTTGCGCGCGGGTGCGGATCCCGCACTCATGGCGGCTAGGTTCGCCACCTCGCCCGATGTCACGGTTTACTCGGCCGACGATCAGAAGGGCCTGCTGCTGGCGGGGCCTGTGAACATTGCACGGCGGCAGTGGGGTCTTTTCCGAGTTCTCCTGATCCTCATCTCCACTCTCATCATGGCGGACGAACCCACGGCCGCGCTCGACAGCCATGGGTCCGCCAAGGGTTGGCACTCCGCGCGAGTGTGGCCCGTGAGCGCGGGACCGCCGTGCGGGTCGTGACTCCCGATCATCGTTCCCAAGATGCATTCGATCGCACGCTGGAGATGGAGTACGGACAGATCCAACGCGGCCCTGACTCTCCCTGAGGAGCAGGCGTCCGCTTTTCATGCTGGGGGGACGCGGTGTTTCTGACCCAGCGCGGTGAGCTGACGCTCAGTCTTGCAGCAAGCTGCAGGATGAGTCTCCAGGCTTCCAATTCAGTAATCTTGTTCGGGTCGGCGCTCTTGGAAGTCTGCCAATCGTAGAACTGGCGTAGAAATCGGAGAAACTCCGATTCCACCCGGAATCCTTCTGGTCCGGCGCCTCGCCAAAGTTGGAGCGCAGCAATCGATCGCCCGTCCAACTCAGCTTCGTGCCGCCTTCCTGGTGAGACTGCGGAAGGTTCACCCGCGTTTCAGTTCAGTCAGTAAAGCCAGCGAGGAGAAGGCCGGCGAGTCCGGACAGGCCGCCCGCCAGTATGGAGTTTAATCAGGTCATGGAGGATGTGAGATGGTCGAGAGTGAAGAGTCACGCGCCGATCGATCGCGTGTGGCGAGTCGGCCGCTGCGGTCGGCCGGCGAGGTGCCGCGGATGTGAATCCTGCGTTCGTGGAACTGAAGACCGAGAAACCTATGCGAAACGCAGCGGCCTCCAGGTATTTTGACCTGGTTTCCTCCCGTGTGAGGGAGTTGTGGACGTCCCATGGGCAATCGGGTTTGTCCTGGTCCGAAGGGACCGTGCCGCTCCTCCTTGGCAGGCGGGGGAGACGCTACTGCGACTCGAGGGAGGGAGTGGCGATGGCCCCAAGCGGCAATCGCCCCGCCAGCGCGGCGCCGAGCAGGTCGTGCCCGCCAGCGCCAATCCCGAATCGACGGTGCAGGTCGAGGCCGCCCATGAGGACGGGCGAATGGGGCCGCGGCCGATGCGCGACTCGGAACGCCGGAGTTGGGTGAACACCGGTGATGTGGTCCGTTTGACGAGGGTCCAAAGCCGGATCGACAAAGAACCCGGTGGGTTGGCCTTTCAGGGATTCCTGACCCGTCTGATCCCGCCATTCCAGCAGGCTGGCATGCGATCGCCCGTTCCACACCACTTCAGTGGGCGCGCCTTCGCGCCAGTAAAGGTTGTTCTGAAAGCGAACCCGATCGGCAGCCTCTTCCACGCGGAGGGGCACGGCGGGTGCCGCCGCCACGAAGATGTTATTCCGGAAATTAGCCTCGACGGCTCGGGCGCAGATGCGGGCCGCCTGATCACCCCAAGGTCCGCCGATGATGGTGTTGTTGTAGATCTCCAATCCGGTCATCTCCCGCCCGTCGGTTCGCACCCACATCCCAGCGTAGTGCTTGCCCCTTCGGGCGTCGTTTACCGAGAGGTTGAATCGCACCACATTGCCGTGGTCCGAATGGGATGCGTAAGGGTAGGAATACACCATCAGTCCAGGTCCGTCGTTGTCATGAGAGTAATTGTATTGGAGGACGCACGCCACGCAGCCGCCATCGAGGTCGAAGCCTCCCCCGTCGGCACTGCTCGTCCGGTTGGCGAAGCTTTCACAATGCTGGATGGTTACCGCGCGCGAGGCACACGTCCACAACCCGACCCCGCCACCCACGGTCGACTGGCACAGCGCGCCGTTGTTCCAGGCTCGGCAGTACTCCATGATCCCCCCGTCCACTTGGTAGAGCACGATACCGCTGCCCGAGTGGTTCTTGAGGAAGTTGGGGTCCCCAGTGTTGTCGAACGACTGGCAGTGATCCACCTGCACCTTGGCATGCGCATAGTCCGGAGAGTCCCAGGGTAGACGCCCGGCGATCTCCATCCCCCCGCGCAGATTGTCCCGCATCACGCAGTGACTCACGCGCAGATGTTCAAAGCCGGCGAGGGTACCCCCCACCAGGATTCCAAAGATGCCGAACCCCCGGACCTCCACGTTGGTGATGCTGACATGCTGCAGTCGCATGGCGTTGGTGAGCGTGTTGTCGCAGCGAATGCCATGGCCCGTGTTCCGGGTCCGTCCCGCACCGACCACCAGAAGGTTTTCGATCACGATGCCTCCGGCGTTCTCGATCGTGATCCCCGTCTGATCGCCCGCGAGAAGGGTGGCGCGTCCGATGCCGAAGGAGCCAATCACGACGGGGGCATGGGAAGTGCCGGCGTCTTCCGCCGTGAGGGACAGGTTGCCGTGGAA
>JADLFD010000593.1 GCA_020845805.1 Verrucomicrobiales bacterium
ACGCCGCGCATGTCACCGTCGCGGGCGAACTTGATGTGCATGCCGAAGGCGGAGGCCAGCATCTGCGGGGTATGGGTGCTGCCCGCCCCCGCCACATACCGGCGCAGAGTGTCGCGATAGTCGGGATGCGCGCATTTCTCGATCAGGGTTCGCGCCCGTTCCGCGGGGGATTTCCCACGCAGATCCGCCACGCCCTGCTCGGTGGCAATCACGCACACCGAATGCTCGCTGCTGTCGAGATGGCTCACCAACGGCACGATGGTGCTGATCTTCCCGCCCTTGGTCACCGACGGACAGGTGAAGATCGAAAGAAACGCGTTGCGCGCAAAATCGGCGGAACCCCCAATGCCGTTCATCATGTTGCGACCGAGGATGTGCGTGCTGTTCACATTCCCGCTCAGGTCGACCTCGATCGCCGTGTTGATCGAGATGATCCCCAGGCGGCGCACCAACTCCGGGTTGTTGGTGATCTCCTGCGGCCGCAGCACCAGCCGCGTGCGGAAGAATTCCCAATCGGCATAGATACCCTCGAGGGTCGGGGGGGGCACGGTGAGGGAGCACCCACTGGCGAAGGTCACGCGTTCCCGACGCATGAGAGCGATCACCGCGTCCTGGATAACCTCCGTGTACATCTGAAACGCCGGGATCTCCGGGTGTTCCGCCAGCGCTTGCAGCACCGCGTTGGCGGTGTCGCCCACGCCCGACTGCACCGGAAGGAACCCCTTCGGCACCACGCCCCGCTTGATCTCGCCCGCGAGAAATTCCGCCACGTTCCGACCGATGCGAGCGGTGGTTTCGCTGACTTCGGCGAAGCCCTTGGTCTCGTCCGGCTCGTTGATCTCCACCACGCCCGCGATCTTCGCGGGATCCAACTGGATCACCGCACTGCCGACACGATCGCAGGGCTTGAAGAGCGGGATGTCGCTGCGCTGCGGCGGATCCAGCGGCTCGTAGATGTCATGCACCCCGCGCAGGGAGGGCGGATGATAGCGGTTCAACTCGATGATCACCTTCTCCGCCACGCGCGCGAAGGTCGGGGCCGCCCCCACCGCGGAGGTCAGCACCACCTCGCCGTATTTCGTCACGTCACAGGCCTCCAGCACCGCGCAATGCACGGGGCCCAGAAAGCCGTAACGCACGTCCTGCGGCAGCCGCGAGAGATGCATGTCAAAGAACTGCGTCTCGCCGGCGTTGATGCTCTTCCTCAGATCCGGATCCGACTGGTACGGGGTGCGAAAGCCGATCGCCTTGGCTCGCGCCAGGGCCCCATCCACCGAAGGCCCCGTCGAGGCCCCGGTGATGACGTTGATCTTGAACGGCCGGCCGGCGGCGTGCTCCGCCTCCGCACGGGCCGCGATGGCTCGTGGTGTAGCCTTCGGGGTGCCCGCAGGGGTGAACCCACTGAAGGCCACGGTCTGGCCGTCCTTCACCAGGGCAGCCGCCTCGTCCACCGTCAATCTTGTCAGCTCTTTGCGAGTCATAAAGAGGTCCTCTATTCCAGGGTCACCAGCGCCTGACCTTCCTGCACCACGGCCCCCACGGCCACCTTCACCTCCTGGACCTTGCCGGCCCGCGGGGCCATCACGAAGGTGTTCATCTTCATCGCCTCCAGCGTGAGCAAATGCTCGCCCTCCGCCACCTGCTGGCCAGCCTGCACGTTGATCGCCGCCACCCGACCCGATAACGGACTGGGCACGTCACCCGGTCCGGACGCACCGGCAGCCGGGGCGGACGGTGCAGCGACAAGCGGCGCCGGCGTCAGCGGCGCGGAGGCCACCGGAGCGGAGCTCACCGGGCCTGACGACGCCGGCGGCGCCGCGCCACCCGCCTCGTCGTCCATTTCCACCGTCACGTCGTAGGATTTCCCATCCACGGTCACTCGGAGCTTCTTGATCATGGCTTCTGCAATTGGAGTTCAGGCGGTCAACGCACCTTGTGCGACGAATAATGCTGGAAACGTCCCTCGATGGCCCAGGCGTTCACCCAAGTCACGACCGGCGTGGACCGCCGGACCTCGAGCACCCGGTGCGTCGCGCCTTCGAGCGCCACCGCCACCGCGGCCGCCACCAGCGCCAGCACCTCGGACTCGACGGGTGCGGGCCGAAGCGCCGCCATGCGCTGGCGATGCACGGCGCGCGCTTCCTGCACCTCGGCCGACGCGCGTTCCAACACGCGATCGACCTGGTCCGCAGCACCCACATCCTCGAGCCGTGGCAGCACCCGCTGAATGAGGGCCAGGGCGTGTCCTAAGTGCGCCGTACAAGGATCCAGGAGACCCTCGCCGGCAGCGGTCGAAACAGCTGGGGCAGTCATGGGATTCGGTTACAGGGGAATGGTGCCGTGCTTCTTCGGCGGGCGCGTTTCGCGCTTGGTCAGGGTGGCGCGCAGCGCCAGGGCCACCGCCGCCCGGGTCTCGGCGGGCTCGATCACGTCCGTGATCATCGCCTTCTTCGCTGCCTCGTACGGCGAACAGAACCGGTCGCGGTACTCGGCCACCAGGTCCGCCTCGGCCTTCTTCGGATCGGCCGCCGCCGCGATCTCGCGCTTGTAGAGAATCTTCACCGCCCCTTCGGCGCCCATCACCGCAATCTCCGCCGTCGGCCAGGCGTACACGACATCCGCCCCCATGTCCGCCGAACACATGGCGAGATACGCACCACCATACGCCTTGCGCAGGATCACCGTGATCTTCGGCACCGTGGCCGCCGCATACGCGAACAGCATCTTCGCCCCATGCCGGATGATGCCGCCCCGCTCCTGCTGCACACCCGGGAGGAACCCGGGCACATCCACCAACGTCACCAGCGGAATGTTGAACACGTTGCAGAACCGGATGAATCGCGCCGACTTGTCCGAGGCGTCGATGTCCAGCGTCCCCGCCTTCACCGCCGACTGGTTGGCGATCACCCCCACCACGATCCCCTGGACGCGCGCGAATCCGACCACGATGTTCCGCGCCCAGTCCCGCTGCACTTCCAGGAAATCCCCGCCGTCCACAATCCGCGCGATCACCTTGTAGATATCCAGCGGATCCTTCGCCTGCGAAGGCACCAGGTCGTTCATGCCCGGATCCGGGCTCAAGTCCAACGGGGTCACCGGCGAATGCGGCGGGTCCATCACGTTGTTCGAGGGCAGGTACGACAGCAGCTTGCGCGTGATCTGCGCCGCGTGCGCGTCGTTCTCCGCCACGAAATGAATGTTGCCGCTCACCGTCGCGTGCGCCGTGGCGCTGCCGATCTCGTCCATCGTGCACTTCTGCCCCGTCGCCGCCTGGATCACTTCCGGCCCGCAGATGAACATGTTGGACGTGCCCTTCACCATGATGATGAAGTCCATCAGCGCCGGCGAATACGCGGCACCGCCCGCGCAGGGCCCGCAGACGATGGCTATCTGAGGCACCACACCCGAGACCAGCACGTTGCGAAAGAACACCTGTCCATATCCGGACAGCGAATCATCGCCCTCCTGAATGCGCGCCCCGCCGGAGTCGTTGAATCCCACGATCGGACACCCGACCTTCAGCGCGTACTCCATCAGATCGCAGATCTTCTTGGC
Source organism: Verrucomicrobiales bacterium (assembly GCA_020845805.1). Taxonomy (GTDB): domain Bacteria; phylum Verrucomicrobiota; class Verrucomicrobiia; order Limisphaerales; family CAIMTB01; genus CAIMTB01. The sequence goes on from JADLFD010000593.1 coordinate 3,556, forward strand.
GTGAATGCGCCCGAGCGATCCGCCCGCCACGGTGAAATCCTGGCTGAACGCCGCCAACACCCGGCCGTCCGCCATCCCCACGCCGGTCACCACCGCGTCACCGGCAAGGGACTTCGATTCCATGCCGAAGTGATGGCAGTCGTGGTCCGCGTGCAACCCCCACTCCTGAAACGTGCCAGCGGTGAACAACTCGCCCAGGCGGTCACGCGCGGTCATGAGACCCTTCTTGCGTCGCGCCTCGAGTTTGTCCTCGCCCGCTCCCGCCTGCGCGGTGGCGCGACGTTTCTTCAACTCCTCCAGGAAAGCTTTGGGTATCGGCATGGTGTCAGTGGGTTAATGGTGGGCGCCGCCCCCGGCGGCCTTCGGCATGCAGAACTCGGTCAGCACGCCCTGCGTCGATTTCGGATGTAAAAAAGCCACAAGCTTCCCGCCCGCGCCGTCGATCGGCTGCTCGTGGATCAACCGGACCCCGGCCCCCGCGGCCTGGCTCAACTGCGCGGCGATGTCGTCGGTGCGGAAAGCGAGGTGATGAATCCCGCCGGCCGGGTTCTTCTCCAGGAACTTGGCGATCGGACTCTCGGGATCCGTCGGCTCCAACAACTCCAGGTGCACGTCGCCGCACGCAAAGAAAACCGTGCGCACGCGCTGGGAGGGAACCTCCTCCACCGCGCTCGCCGTCAGGCCCAGCGCCTTCTCGTAGTAGGGAATCGCCTCCGCAAGGGACCGCACCGCGATGCCCAGATGGTCGATCTGTTTCAACATGAGATTTCAGGATTCGGGTCTGAAGATCCGGACCAGCCGGCGCGCCGCCTCCACCGGAGTCACCGCGCCATTCACCAGTCCCTGATCTAATGCGGTCCGCTCCGCCCGCACGGCGGCGTCCCGCTGAAAACATCCCCACAACTCCTCGCGCGTCATCTCCTCCAGCCACTGGCGGGTCTGTTCGGTGCGCCGTTCGGACACCACCCCCTTCGGCTCGAGTTGCGCGTAGAACCGTTCCACGGTGGCCCAGAACGCGGCGACCCCCTCGCCGCTCAACCCGGAGCAAAGTTCCACCGGCACCTTCCACCCGCGCGTCACCGGCGCCACCGCGTGCAGCGCCATCGATTGCTCCGCGCGCGCCGCCTCAGCCCGCGCCCGATTCGCCCCGTCCGCCTTGTTGATCAACACGGCATCCGCCATCTCATTCACGCCGCGCTTGATTCCCTGCAAATCGTCGCCCGCACCGGGCAGCAGCAGAAGCGCCAGAAAATCCACCAGGGAACGCAACGTCACCTCGCTCTGCCCCACGCCCACCGTCTCCACCAGGACCACATCGAACCCCGCCGCCTCGCACAGCAAGAGCGTCTCGCGCGTGCGCCGCGCCACGCCGCCCAGAATCCCCCCCGACGGCGACGGCCGGATGAACGCCGACCGGTGCGCACCCAAACGCTCCATGCGCGTGCGATCCCCCAGGATGCTGCCCCCCGAGCGCGTGCTCGAAGGATCGATCGCCAGCACTGCCACCCGTCGGCCGGTGTCGCACAGATGCATGCCCAACGACTCCAGGAAGGTGCTCTTCCCCACGCCCGGCACCCCCGTGATGCCCACCCGGCGCGAGCGCCCCGTCCGTGGCAGCACCCGGCGTAACAAGGCCTGCGCGTCCGCCTCGTGCGCCACCGACCGGCTCTCCACCAGCGTGATCGCCCGGGCCAGCGACGTCCGATCCCCCGCCTCGATCCCCTCCGCCAACGCCTCCACGCGCCCCGTGTCGGGACGTGCCGCGCACCGCGCCTGCTCGGGTTCGGGTTTGGGTTCCATGATCTTCGCCACGCGCGCCATCACGCCCGAGAGCCCTACGAACCAATCCACCCACGGACCCGATGTCGCGCCCACACTCACGTGGTGGCCAACCTCCGTTCCAACTCCTCCACGATCTGCCGCGCCGCCTGCGGGATCTGCGTTCCTGGCCCGAACACCGCCGCCGCGCCGTTCGCCCGCAGGAACTCGTAATCCTGGGCCGGCACCACGCCGCCCACGATCACCATGATGTCGCCGCGCCGCGCCTTCTCCAACTCGTCGCGCAGCTGCACCAGCAAGGTCTTGTGCCCGCCCGCCAACGAACTGATGCCCACCACGTGCACATCCGCCTCCACCGCCATCTTCGCGGTCTCTTCTGGCGACTGGAACAGCGGTCCGATATCGACGTCGAACCCCAGATCGGCGTACGCGGTCGCCACCACCTTCGCGCCGCGGTCGTGGCCGTCCTGACCCATCTTCGCAATGAGAATGCGCGGACGACGTCCATGTCGGTCGGCAAATGCTTCGGTCAGGGACCGCACCGACGCGATGTCCGCCGAATCCCCGAACTCGCCCCCGTACACCCCGCTCACCGAGCGGATGATCGCCTGGTGACGGCCGTAGACGCGTTCCAACGCGGCGGAGATCTCCCCCAGGGAAGCCCGGGCCCGGGCGGCTTCGAGGCTCAGCTCCAGCAGATTTCCGCTGCCGCTCTCGGCGGCCCGGGTCAGTGCTTCGAGCGACGCACGCACGCGTGCCCCATCCCGCTCCGCTTTCAACTTCTGCAGCCGCTGGATCTGCGACGCGCGGACCACGCTGTTGTCCACCTCCATCACGGCCAGCGCTTCCTGACGCTCCAATCGGTACTTGTTCACCCCCAGGATCACTTCCTGCCCCGAATCAATGCGCGCCTGACGCCGTGCCGCCGCCTCTTCGATGCGCAGCTTGGGCAGCCCGGTCTCGATGGCCTTGGCCATCCCTCCCAGGGATTCCACCTCGCGCAGATGCCCCCAAGCCCGATCCAGCAACGCCTTGGTCAGCGCCTCCACATGGTACGAACCCGCCCACGGATCGATCACCTTGGTGATGCCGGTCTCCTCTTGCAGGAACAGCTGCGTGTTGCGCGCGATGCGCGCAGAAAAATCCGTCGGCAATGCAATCGCCTCGTCCAGCGAGTTCGTATGTAGCGACTGCGTGTGCCCCAGCGCCGCCGCCATCGCCTCGATGCAGGTGCGCGCCACGTTGTTGAACGGATCCTGCTCGGTCAGGGACCACCCCGAAGTCTGCGAATGCGTGCGCAAGGCCATCGACTTGGGATTGCGCGGATTGAACCCCGCCACGAGCTTCGCCCACAGCGCACGCGCGGCGCGCATCTTGGCGATCTCCATGAAGAAGTGCTTTCCCTGCGCCCAGAAGAACGAAAGCCGCGGCGCGAATGCATCGATCTCGATCCCCGCCTTCAGTCCCGCCCGCAGATACTCCACGCCGTCCGCCAGGGTGTACGCCATCTCCAGGTCCGCCGGCGCCCCCGCCTCCTGCATGTGATAGCCGGAGATGGAGATGCTGTTGAACTTGGGCATGGACCTCGCGGTGAACGCGAAGATGTCCGCGATGATGCGCATGGAGGGCGAGGGCGGATAGATGTAGGTGTTGCGCACCATGTACTCCTTGAGGATGTCGTTCTGGATCGTCCCCGAGAGCTGATCCAGCCGCACACCCTGCTCCTCGGCCGCCACGATGTAGAAGGCGAGCACCGGCAGTACCGCCCCGTTCATCGTCATCGACACCGAGATGCGATCGAGCGGGATCCCGTCGAACAGCACCTTCATGTCCAACACCGAATCCACCGCCACACCCGCCTTGCCCACGTCCGCAAAGGCCCGCGGATGATCGGAGTCGTACCCGCGATGCGTGGGAAGATCGAAGGCCACCGACAACCCCTGCTGCCCCGCCGCGATGTTGCGGCGATAAAATGCGTTCGATTCCTCCGCCGTGGAGAACCCCGCATACTGCCGCACAGTCCAGGGACGCGACACATACATCGAGCCGTACGGCCCACGCACAAACGGCGGCAGGCCGGGGAAGGTCCCGAGATGCTCGCAGTTGGCCAGGTCGGTCTCGTCATACACCAACCCCAGATCGATCTGTTCCAAGGTGCGCTCGGCCCACTCCGAAACCGGCTTCCCGGTCTCGGCCAGCACGGCGCGCTCCCACTCCGCACGGGTGGTGCGCACGGGACGGATATCGAACGGAATGCTCGTGAAATCGGGTTGCGTGCTCATACTTGGACCCCCAGCCGACGGGCCACGGCGGTGAGTACCGACAGCGCGTTCGCCCGCACATGAATGAAGTCATCGACGCCCGACGCCTTGTGCGCCTCCACCTGATCGGGCGGGTAACCAGCCAGGAGGACCAGCACGCCCGGGCTCTGGGCGCGCACCGCGCGCACCAGGGGAGGCACGAGCTCCGGATACGTTTCGTCGGTGGAGCAGATGCACATGGCCTCCGCGCCGGCCGAGATCGCAGTCGCCGCGGCGTCCTCCGGTCCCTTGAAGCCCGGCGGATTGATCACGTGTAACCCCGCCACCTCAAAGAAGGAGCGGGAGAAATCCGCCCGCGCCTTGTGCTGGCGCAGCGGACCGAGATTCGCCAGGAAGACCACCGGCCGCCGACCGGTCTTGCGCACGTGCGCATCCACCGCCTCGCGCAGCCGCTCATATCCCTCGGACAACCGCGTCAGGACCACCGGCCGAATCACCGCGCCCGCGGCCCCTTTGATGCGCACCGCACGCGAAATTTCGCCCAGGCTCGCGCCGGCACTCGCCGCGGCCACGCAGGCCTCGAAGAGGCTGGCGTCGGATTGGCCCACCACCTCCGCCAACCGGCCCAGCACCTCGTGATGCCGGGCGTCGTCGGAGGCCGTCCGGTACGCCGCGACCTGCTGGGCGCGCCGCGCGGCGAACCCCGAGGTCACCACGGCCGGCGACTCAGGCATGCTCTCGGTGGGATTCGCGTAGACATTGACGCCCACCACGCTCTCGCGACGGCGTTCCACCTGCTCGCGTCGCTTCGCCTGCACGGCTTCCACCTGAGCCTGCGGCCAGCCCGCCGCCATGGCGCGGTGCATGCCGCCCTGGCGCTCGATCTCCTGGAACATCGCCCAGGCCTTTTCCGCCAGTTCCGCGGTCAGACTCTCCACGTACCAGGAGCCCCCCGCGGGGTCCGCCACGCCGGCGAGGTGACATTCATGCTTCAGCAACAGCTGCTGGTTGCGGGCCACCCGCTGCGCGAACTCATTGTCCCCGCGCAGGACCTCGTCGAAACGTCCCACCTGCAGGCTGTCGCACCCTCCCAACACCGCCGCCAGCGACTCCACCGTGGTCCGCAGCAGGTTCACATGCGCGTCGTACCGGGTCTTGTTGAAGTGGGCCGTGCGCACGTGCAACGAGGCGCGCTGCGCCGCATCATCGCCGCCCAGCACCGACACCGCCTTCGCCCAAAGCATGCGCGCGGCGCGCAGCTTCGCGATCTCCATGAAGAACTGACTGCCCACCGTGAAGGCCAGGCGGACGCGCGGGGCCACCACCCGCACCGCCAGGCCGCGCGTTGTCATCTCGCGGAGGTACTCCACCGCCATCGCCAGGGTGAAGGCCAACTCCTGCACCGCCTGCCCCCCCGCTTCATGCCACGCGCGCCCATGCACACAAACCGTCTGCAGTCGCGGCGCATGCGTCGCAGCCCACTGCGTCAGCGACGCCATCTCGCGATACGCGGCGTCGAGGGATTGCGCCAGCCGCCCCTCGTGCGCCAGCACTCCCAGCGGGTCCATCTCGATGCAACCCCGCAGCTGCGCGAGATCCCACCCACGCCGCCGCGCCAGGGCCACCAGCAGCGCGGCAAAGGGCATCGCCGAGGCCCCTGACCGCACAAATACCGGTGTCGTCTGCCAATCCAACCCCTCAAAGGCCCGCACCAGATCGTCCAGCGTCGACAGCGAGACGCCCCCCGCCCCGACCTCCTCCGGCAAGGCCGAATCCGGGTCCGCCCCCTGCCGCGTCGCACGATCGAGAACCAAATTCAGCGCGGTCACGCCGCGCGCCAACGAGGCGTGCGCTGCATCGTTGAACTCGGTCGGACTCGGCCCCGCGATCTCCTGCGAAACCTCCCACGGCCGTCCCGCAAACCCCGCACTGCTCGTGCCGCGCACGAACGGGTAACTCCCCGGCAGCGCGCCCAGGTGCGTGAGCTTCGCCAAGTCCTCGGCGACATAGAGCGGTCGCAACGTCACGCCCTCGTGGGTCGCCGAGAACATCTTCTTGTCGAACGGCGCCCCCTTGAGCTCGGCTTCCACCAGCGTGCGCCAGTGCTCCATCGTCACCGGCGGGAACTCGCTCAACAGTCGTGTGGGATTCTCGGATTTCATGCGCGTTTCCAGTCGGTTTCCCTCGGGTCCGCTCAGCTTTCCAACTCCTCGACCCGCACCTCGTGGCGCTGCCCCTGCAGAGTGATGACCATGTGCCGGCCCGGCCCCGACTTCGCCGCTGGCTTGGGCGCGGCACTCGGGGTGGCCACCGGCGCGGCGGCCGGTGCAGCCGTCGGTGCGGCGGACGCCGCCGGAGCCGTCGCCGCTCCCCCTCCCTTGATCAGGGCCTCCACCTGCTGCGGGAACATGGCGTACAACACCGCGGTCTCGTCGTCCCCCGGCAGCCCCTTTGCCACACATTCCGCCCGCACCTTCTCCAGACCTGGCGGCAACAGATCGGCCGGCCGGTCCGTGATCGGCTTCTTCCCCGTCTGACGCTCCACCTGCGCCAGCACGGTCGGGTCGATCGGCCCCGGAGTCCGCCCGTACTTGCCCAGGGCGATGTCCTGAGCCGGCTGGCAGATCATCTTCCAGCGTCCGAACTTCACGTTCATCATCGCCTGCGTGCCCACGATTTGGGACGTCGGTGTGACCAGCGGCACCCAGCCCAGCGCCTCGCGCACCACCGGGATCTCCTTCACCACATCGTCAAATTTCTCCGCCATGCCCTGCTCCTGCAGCTGGGTGCGGAAGTTCGAGAGCATGCCGCCCGGCACCTGGTAGATCAGGATGTCGGAATCCACCCGTTCGTTGGCCGGACTGGTGAACTTCTGCAGCTCCTTGTAGACGCCCTCGAAATAGGTCCTCAATCCGGATAGCTTGACCGGATCGAACGAGGGACACCTCGGATGCCCCTCCAACAGCGCCAGCATGCGCTGGGTGTCCGGCTGTGCCGTGCCATTCGCGAAGGGCACGATCGAAACCTCCACCGCATCCACGCCCGCCTCGATCGCCGCCAAATAGCTCGCCGCCCCCAAACCCGCAGTGTCGTGCGTGTGCAACGTGATCGGCACCCCGACCCGCGCCTTCAGATCGCTCACCAGACGATGCGCAATTTGCGGCTGGAGAATGCCGGACATGTCCTTGATGGCGATCGAGTCGCACCCCAGCTTCTCCAACTCGACGCCCATGCGCACGAAGTTGTCCACCGTGTGCACCGGGCTGATGGTGTAGCAAAGCTCCCCCCGCGCGTGCTTCCCCAACCGCTTCACCGCACGAATCGCGGTGGTCAGATTCCGGATGTCATTCAGCGCATCGAAAATCCGCAGGATGTCCATGCCCGCGTCGCAGGTGCACTTCACGAACGCCTCCACGATGTCGTCCGCGAAACTCGCGTACTGCACGATGTTCTGCCCGCGCAGGAGCATCAACTGGGGCGTCTTCGGCGCCGCCTTCTTCAGCGCCCGCAGGCGGTCGAAAGGATTCTCGTTCAGATACCGCAGGCACGAATCAATCGTGGCCCCACCCCACGTCTCCAACCCGTGGAAACCCATCCCGTCCAGAATGGGGGCAGCCGGCAACATCTGCGGCGTGGTCATCCGCGTCGCCGCCATCGATTGATGGCCATCACGCAGGACGGTGTTGTTGAAGAGGACCGCTTTTGTCTTCACTGGTTTCTCCACGGATTCGGCGTTGTGCCGCCCCGGTCACCCTGAACCTTCCGGCTCCGACCGAGAGCGTCCGATCGCCGCGAGATTCCGAGACCACCTCCCCGGGCCCCTGCCCACCTGCCCGCTCGCGCAACTCCCCCGGCGACCGACCTGAGATTGCCCACCCCTCGCCCCAACCGCTTATCCCGCCTTGTCGAGGCCCGCGCAAATCTTGTCATCAGGGATAGCAATTATTGCCATCAGGGTTTCAAGCTGTTCAGCACCTCACAACTCTTTATCCAACAATAAGTTCAATAGCTCTAAGGGCATCACCACCCTCCCCACTCCACCCCACTCAGATCTTCCCAACCCCGCAAGATGCCCCGCGCGCCCTCCCTCATTCAGGCCTCTCAAGGGCCTCACCCTCGCCCAACCACGTAGCCGTCGAAGTTCAAGCGGCCGCCTTGACGATCCCCGATGCGTGCCTAGCCTCACGGCATGCCGAAATCCTCCGGTGGCGGGAAAAATTCGGGCAAGCGCAAGTCGAAGGCGCTCCTGGTCGGGGTCGGACTCGACTCGGACGGCCATAAGCGCGTCACCACCGGAAGCAATTTCGCGCTCGTGGGAGGCTCGGAAAGCACTCACGAGTCCATGGTCGAAAAGGCCATCAAGATCAACGAACACCTCAAGCGCCGCGGTAAGGAACTCGGCGAAGTCAGCCGGGAGGAGTTCGACGATATCGCGCATCAGGTCGGCCTGCGCCGCGACGCGCCGGAAACCAACTGACGCTCCCGCCTCGGGAGCACCGCGCCCCGCACCTCGTGTTCCGGCCGGGACTCGGCACGCCACCAAGGTTGGGGATCGGGCGCCACCGGGATCGGCAGACCGGAATCGGCTCTTGCGTCAGGGCATCCCCCCGGGCTATCGCTGCGTCATCCCCGCCGCCCGCGCCATGTCCCTCCGTTTCCCTTTCCCCTGCCATGGACAGAGCCGTACCAACTCGGCTTTCACGTTGATCGAATTGCTGGTGGTCATCGCGATCATTGCGATCCTGGCCAGCATGCTTCTGCCCGCGCTCGCCGCGGCCAAGGCGCGAGGGAAAGCCATCCACTGCCTGAGCAATCTGAAGCAGGCCGGCCTGGCCATGATCCTCTACTCCGACGAACACGACGGCTTCATCCCGCGCGGCAACGGGCATCCGTGGTTCCTCGCCTACATGCCCTACATGCCGGAGGGCGGGACCGCCAAGGACTTCCGCAACGTGAAGATCTACCGGTGCGCCGGCTATCCCAACACCGATTCCAAACGCCGCCAGATCATCACCTACGTGATCAATGCCTGGAAGTTCTCGAGCCCGAAGGACCGCACCGGGACCGAACAGGTCGGCCCCTCCCGGCTCGGCGGGTTTCAGCTGCCCGCGGAAACGATCCACCTGACGGACAATGAGAACGGGCCGTGGCGACCCATCGTCACCGGATTCCAGGATGCCATCACCGACCTGAACGACGTCTGGTCCGTTTCCCACCTGCCTTACTCCGAGGGAACCGCGAACAATCCAGCCTCGCGCCGACTCAATACCGAACGCCGCGTCGCGGCAAAGCGCCATCAGGACGGGGTGAATGCCGTCTTCCTGGACGGCCACGCCAGCTACCTCAAATCACGCCGCGTGGTCACCGAGCTCTGGCGAGATATCCGTTCCGACACCCCCGCAACCAGCCCGTAAGGCACCCTCCGAGTCGGGGAGACTTCCCGGCGGCGAGGAGTCCTTGGGTGCCGGGCCAAGTAGGGGGACTCACGCCAACACGCCGCGCACCACTTCGCCGTGCACGTCGGTCAACCGGCGGTTGATGCCGTTGTGGTAGAACGTGAGTTTTTCGTGATCGATCCCCAGCAGGTGGAGGATCGTGGCGTGAAAGTCAGGCACGGTCACCTTGTCCTCCGCGACGAAATAGCCCACTTCATCGGTCACCCCGTGTCGATGTCCCGCCCTCACCCCGGCCCCCGCCAGGAAGCAGGTGAATGCGGTGGGGTGATGATCGCGCCCCGGGGAACCGACTCCCTGCGTTGCCGGTCCGCGACCGAACTCGGTCGCCCAAACCACCAGGGTGTCCTCCAGCATGCCACGCTGCTTCAGGTCGCGGATCAGTCCCGCCACCGGCCGGTCCATGGTCGCCGCCTGGGTGTCGTGGTTCTCCTTCAGATTCTCGTGCCCGTCCCAATTGATGCGCGGGCTGCCAAAGGAACCTCCGTTGAAGATCTGCACGAACCGCACGCCGCGTTCGAGCAGACGCCGCGCCATGAGGCAGTTCCGACCAAACCCGCGCGTCGCCGGGTCATCGGCCCCATACAGGTTGCGGATGGACTCGGGCTCCGCGTCGAGGGCTGTCGCCTCGGGAATGCTCATCTGCATGCGCGCCGCCAACTCGTAGGACCGCAGGCGCGCGGCAAATGCCGTCTCGTCCGGATGCGCGGCGGCCAGGTCCCGGTTCATCGCCGCCAGCAGTTCCATGTCCGCCCGCCGATGTGACTCCCCCACGGAGGCGGGGGTGCGCAGGTCGTGAATGGCTTCCGCCGATTGCGTCCGAAAAGGGACCCCCTGGTGATTGGCCGGCAGGAAACCGGAGGTCCAGTTGATCGACCCCCCGGCGATCATGCCACGCGGATCCGGCAGGACGACGAAGGCCGGCAGGTTTTCGTTTTCCGTGCCCAAGCCATAGCTCAACCAGGCGCCCATGCTGGGAAACCCGTTCAGCGTGAAACCACTGTTCATCTGGAACGTCGCCGGGGTGTGGTTGTTGGTCTTCGTGGCCATCGAATGCACGAAACACAAGTCATCCACGCACCCCGCCAGATGGGGGAGCAGGCTGCTCACCCAGGCCCCGCTCCGACCATGCTGGCGAAACGCGTAAACACTCTTCATCACGCGTCCCGGCTGCCCAAAGAACCCAAGATTCTCGCCCTTCCCCTCCAAGGTCTTCCCATCGAACCGCTCGAGCTCAGGCTTGTAGTCGAAGGTGTCCAGATGGCTGACCCCGCCACAGCAGAAGATCTGCACGACACGTCGCGCGCGCGGCGCAAAGTGCGTCATCTTGGCCGCACCCGCCGCCGCCTGCGCGTCGCGCTGCCCCAACCACGCCAACGCCACCGCCCCCAATCCGCCCCCGGTGCTCCAGAGGAAATGGCGACGCGACATCGGGCCTGCGGCGCCGACCCGGCGTGGATTGAGGTCACTGGACATAGACAAACTCCGTGGAATTCAACAGCGCCCAACACACGCTCTGCAGTCCCCGCGCTTGCGCCGCCTCCGCGCTACGCGTCAGTTCCTCCTCGGTGGCCGGGCGGCCGAGTGTCCATTGGAAGGCCCACTGGATCGCCGCCCGCGCATCCTGCGGATAGGCCCGGGTGGCGCGCGTAGCGAGATGGCCTGCCTGTCGCTGCACAAACGAACCGTTCATCAGCGCCAACGCCTGGAGCGGAGTCGTGGTCACGCCGCGTCGCGGCGTTTTCACCGCGGGATCGGGACAATCAAACGCGTCGAGCATTGGCTCCTTCCCTGAGTTCACGTTCATCCGATAGACCGCACGGCGATTGAACTCCGGTCCCTCCTTGTCCACGGGCAAATAGGCGTTGGCCGGAAACGTCAGGATCTCAAACGGGCGCACACTCGCGCCCCCCATCGCGGGATTCAGCTGTCCGCTCGCGGCGAGCATCGAATCACGCAACGCCTCGGCCTCGAGTCGCCGTGGCGCATAGCGCCAAAGCCACTGATTGTCCGCATCCACCGCCAGGGCCTCCCGCCGCGAGGCCGAGGACTGCCGGTACGCGGCGGAATTGACGATCCACCGGTGCACCGCCTTCACGCTCCAGCCCGAGCGCACGAACTGAATCGCCAGCCAGTCCAGCAACTCGGGGTGCGTCGGCCGCGCGCCCGAAAGTCCCAGGTCGTTGGGCGTGGAAACCAGTCCCACTCCGAAATGCTGTTGCCAGATCCGATTCACCATCACGCGCGCGGGCAGTGGATTCCGCGCGTCGGCTAGCCATCGTGCGAATCGCAACCGACGCTCCCCCTCGGGCGCGTCCGCCGCCAGGCCCAGATCCGACTCCAGCCCCGCCAAGGCCGACAAACCCGCCGGCACCACCACCTCCGCCGGTTTGGTGACGTCCCCGCGCAACAGCCGACGCGTGGGCGCCGGCTGAACCCGCGTACCGACATAAGACATCGGGGCCGGTGGAAGTGCGGCCAGTCCGTGCCGCGCCGTCTCGATGCGCGCTATCGCCTGCTGTCGGCGCGCCTGTTCCGGCGCCGACAGCAGGGCGGCCCATTCGGCCATCGATCGCCCCCCACCCCTCGACCGGAATGCCTGTGCCACCTCCTCGGGGGCAAGCGCTCGATCATGAACCGCGGCCGCACGGATCCGGCCACGCAACCACGGCCGACTGCCGCCCGTGTGCCGCATTCCCAGCACCACGCGCACACTCCCGGCCGGATGCACGCGCAGTGATGAATCCGGTCGGTAAGGCTTTCCATACGCTACTCCGTTCCGATACAGCGCCAGCATTCCGTCCGCACCGTACACGGCGACCAGGTGGATCCATTCGGGGGTCGTCACGCGCTCCTCGGGTTCGCCCAGGTCGCGGGTCCGCACGAATCCCTCGCTCCCCGCCGTCCACCGTCGCGGTTGTCGTTCCCCGAACACCAGCGCGTCAAAGACACGCCCGTCCAGGGTCTCCACCGAAATCGCCGCGCCTCCCCCCTGCTCGAGATCAGATAGCGACACCCATGCCTCCAGCGTCTTCTCACCCAAAGCTGCCTCCAACGGCGTGCTCTCAAACCACGCCCCGTCCTGCGCCAACACCAGGGCCCCGTGCTCGACGCGCGCCCCGCCGCGGAGCTGTCCAACTCCCGGGCTCGGAGTTCCCTCGGTAAAACTCCAAACCCAACGCGGACGCGGCCCCACCGTCGCCTCCGGCGCGCGGCGCATCACTTCGGCATCCAAGGCCGCCAACTCCGCTTCCGCCTCCTCCCGCTGCCGCTGGAGCGCCGACACGGTCGCGGCGCGTGCGCGTACTTCCGCCGCCCCTTCGATCGCGCGTTCCCCATGCCGAACACCCTCGAACACCGACTTCAAACGGAAATAATCCTCCTGCGGGATGGGATCGAACTTGTGCGCATGACAGCGCGCGCAATTGACCGTGAGTCCCAGAAAGGTTTGTCCCACCACCCCCACCATGTCCTCGAGCTCCTCCTCCCGCGTGGTGGCACGTTGAGTCAGGTTCGCTTGGTTGCTCCCCGCTTCATCCCAAGGTCCGCACACGAGCAAACTGGTCGCCACGATCCCCTCTCGCGTCACCGGCTCCATCACGTCCCCCGCCACCTGCTCCATCATGAACCGGTCGTACGGCCGGTCCTCGTTGAAGCTCGCAATCACATAGTCGCGATACGGCCACGCACGGTCCCGCAGGCGGTCGTACTCGAAGCCTTGGCTCTCCGTATAACGCACCGTGTCCAGCCAATGCCGCGCCCACCGCTCCCCATAGTGCGGCGAGGCAAGGAGTCGTTCCACGCAGTCCTCGTAGGCGCGCGGGGACGTTTCGCGCACAAACGCCTCCACCTCCCCCGGCGATGGAGGCAACCCGATCAGGTCCAGATAAAGTCGGCGAATGAGCGTGCGCCGGTCCGCTTCGGGAGATGCGACCAGGCCTTTTTGCCGCCGGGCCCCCTCGAGAAAGGCATCCACCGCGTTCCCACCCCGAAGGGCGTGGGCGGGCACCTCCGGAACGAGTGGCTCACGCACCGGCTGAAGAGACCAGTGCTCGTGGGTCGACGAGGCCGTCGCCCCGCGACACCCCAGGACGAGCGACAGCCACAGAAACCCGCAGGCCAGCCAGGCGGGAACCCGGACCGAAAGTCGTGTCATGCGTTTCATGGTTGGCCCGGGCGCCGTTCGACGCCCCTCACCTCTCCCCCCGCAGCCTGCTCGCACGCGGACTCAACGGACGGGCGCTCGCGGGGACAGGAAATCATGCCCCGCCCTGGTCGTCCGGGGAACCAGAAAGACCGTCCTGCCCGGGAGTGTAGCGTGGCCAACGCAAGATTCTCTGCAACCCGGCCGCAGGACCCCCGTATGAACTGTGGGAAAACCCCTTGCGCCGCTCGCGTGGAGTAGTCACAACAACGTCGTCCGCCGGGAAGTTCGTCACCCTTTCATCGCCCTGCCTGCCATGCGTTCCATCCTGATCCTTGCCTTGTTCCTGGCCGTGTTGGTCCCAGCCGTGCCCCACGCCAACGCCCAGGCCATCCCGCGCCCCAGCCAACTTGGCGATCTCGATGCCGACCAGATCGCCACCGTGCTCGACCTCGCGCGACTGGCCAATCATCTCAACGGCACGGTCCCGCTCCCCGCCGAATTGTCGCCATTCGCCGATCTCGACCTCGACGGGTTCGTCAACGAACGCGATGCCGACCTTCTCGCCACCCTGGTCCTTGGCCTGGGTGCCCTCCAAGATCCCCCGCTCTGCCGCGTCCGCCAAACCTCGCCGGAGACCGGCGAAGTCCAGGTGGCGGTGACCCGCGAAACGACCTTCCGCTTTTCACTGCCGCTGGCACCTGACTCGGTCCTGACTACAGAACGATTCTACGCCACGGCGAGTGGCCGCCGCCTCCTCGCGCGCGTCGAACTCTCTTCCGACCGCCGCACCGCCACGCTGTTCTACTTGGAACCCATTCCCGGCAACGCGCGCGTCACCGTCCAACTCGATGGCGACGGTCTCCTCGATTTCCTCGGCCGCCCCATCGATGCCGACGGCGACCTCCGCTTCGGCGGCGTGGCCGCCATCGAGTATCAGACGCTGAGCGTCGATCCCGTCGGCAGCACCGCGGTGATCGGTCGCGTGTTCGCCTCGGAACTCGTGCCCGGCGCCGAAAACACGTCCACCACGGTCAACGTCCCGCTCCCCGGCGTCACGATCACCGTCGATGGCCGTGAGGAAACCCTGCGGACCACCACGGACGCCAACGGCAATTTCAAACTGCAACCCGTTCCCGCCGGGACGTTCTTCGTGCATATCGACGGGCGCACCTCGCCCCGCAGCCAGTGGCCCAACGGCAGTTACTACCCGCTCGTCGGCAAATCGTGGGTGGCCCTCGCCGGACGCGAGGACAATCTCGCCGGAGGCACCGGCGAAATCTACCTGCCCCACATCATTCAAGGCACTCTGACCGCGGTCAGCGCCGACCAGGCCACCGCCGTGACCTTCCCCACCAGCGTGGTGGCCAGCAACACCGCCCTCGCCGGCGTCCAACTGGTCGTCCCACCCAACGCCCTGCTGAATGAAAATGGCACTCGCGGAGGACGCGTGGGCATCGCGCCCGTCTCCCCCGACCGCCTCCCCAGCGCGCTGCCGCAGGGACTCGATTTCCCGCTGGTCATCACGGTGCAAACCGACGGTCCCGCAAACTTCGATCGCCCGGTCCCGGTGCGCTTTCCCAATCTCCCCGATCCGACCACCGGGATCCCGTTGCCCCCCGGCGCCAAGAGCGCGCTGTGGTCCTTCAACCATGACCTCGGCGAATGGGAAGTGGTCGGCCCCATGACCGTCACCGCCGACGGACTCTACGTCGAAACCGATCCCGGCGTGGGCATCATTCAGCCCGGCTGGCATGGCTCCCAACCCGGCGGCAACAACAACTGCGACCGTCCGCGACGGCGCGGCGGTGGTGGTGGCGGAGGAGGGGGTGGCGGCGGTGGGGGTGGTGGTGGAGGCGGCGGCG
The DNA here is from genome assembly GCA_020845805.1 of Verrucomicrobiales bacterium. Lineage (GTDB taxonomy): Bacteria > Verrucomicrobiota > Verrucomicrobiia > Limisphaerales > CAIMTB01 > CAIMTB01. The sequence continues at coordinate 19,058 of JADLFD010000593.1, forward strand.
GCGACGATGGCGACGATGACCCCGGCCCCGACCCCGGCGAAGGAGACGATGACCAAAGCGTGGGCGGCGGAAGTGGCGGCTCCATGGATGACGCCGGCACGGACGGCGGGGACGACGTCGATACCGACGGCGACGGCACGACCAACGGCGATGATGACGACATCGACGGCGACGGCATCCCCAATGAGCTCGACGACGATATCGACGGCGATGGCACCCCCAACGGCACCGATCTCGACGATGATGGGGATGGCATCCGCGATACGCACGACACCACGCCCCGCGGGCCCACTGGATCCGGATCCAGCTCCGGCGATTGTGGCGGGATCGAGTGCGGCTGCACGCGCTCGGGTCCTTACGAAAGTCCCGCCTCCGCGGTGCTCCCCGAGGTGAAACCTGACGGACGCTCGCCCGATGGACGCTTCCGACTCACGGCGGCGGCCGCGCCCGGGGGAGTTCATCTCAGCGTGCGCCGGCTCAGCGACAACGTCGAGGTGCTCGCCGTCACCATCCCCACCACCAACGCCGGCTGGGGCTTCGCCCCCGAGGGCGATGGCTTCATGTACCATTATTTCACCGGCCCCCTGGGCAGCCAGGTCTACACGGCGGTCCTGCACAATCTCGCACGTGCCAACCCGTCCGTGCCCGTCTGGATCCGTTCCTCGTCGGTCGCCTCCGCTTTCACCGGGTTCAGTCCCCAGGGCAATTGGCTTCTCTACGCCATCAGCCAGGGCGCCTCGAGCATCAGCCTCGCCGTGGTGAGCGTGGCGTCCGGTGACGAACGCCTCAGTGAAACCTTCAACTCCACTCCGGTCCCCATCGACGGCGGCGGCTCGGCCACCTGGGGGTTCAGTCCGGAATGCGCCGAACGCACCTTCGTCTTCGCCTCACTGCCCGAGGTCAACCGGGTGCAGTGGTCGGTCGCCAACCTGGCCACCAAATCCATCGTGTCCTCCCAGAGCTTCAGCGTGATCAGCGGCTTCTGGAAGTTCAGCGCCTGCGGCGACGTCATCGGCCTGGTCACCCAGCCGAACACCTCCCAGGTCTTCGTCAATCTGTACCGCACTCGCGACGGCAGCCAGCCGTCTGGCGGGAACGCCCTGTTCTCCACGCTCGGCGGCGATTTCGATCTCAAATCGACCGCGGCCTCCCACGTGGTCGTCAACCTCGGCGCGGATAACGCGCTCGCCAACAACACCGCCGATGCGCCCTGCGGCGGCCCCGCCCTCCACGCCCCGCCTTCCGCTCCCTCCGCCGTGCCCCTGCCCATCCCCGGCACCACCGAGGTCTCCCTCGGCCTCCACTACTACGCCATCTACGACTGGACTCTTAACGAGTTCACCCAGCGCGGCATCGCCGGCTCCACCGGAGTCGGTCACGTCAATCTCATCCTCCCCCCCGACCGCCTCTACCGGAATTACCTGCTCCACGCAGAAACACTCCAGATCGGCTGGATCGACGACATCTCCGCTCCCAACGGCCAGCGCGCCATGATGCCCCAGGTCTACCTCGTCCCGGATCGATCCCCCGATACCGACGGCGACGGACTCGGCGCGCTCTCCGAAAAAATCCTCGGCACCGATCCCACCAAGGCGGACACCGATAATGACGGCCTCCCCGATGGCGTGGAAACCCGCCAAGGATCCGATCCCAACAGCGGACGCTTCATCGCCACCGGCGTGGTGGCCGCGGTCGATACCCCCGGCAATGCCCGTGATGTCGCCGCCCTCAATGACCTCACGCTGGTCGCAGATCTCCAAGGCGGGGTGGCCGTGTTCAACGTCTTCAGTGGTCTCACGCCCGCGCTCGTCGCTCAAATCCCCACCCCCGGCCCCGCCCGCCGCGTCTCGATCTCCGGCCGCTTCGCCGCCGCCGCCTGCGACAACGGAGGGGTCGTGATCCTGGACGTCGGCGATCCCGCCGCGATCCGCCTGGCACACCGCATCCCGGTCGCCGGCAATGCCCAGGCCATCGTCACCGCCGGCGCCCTCGCTTACGCGGGCTCCAGCTCCGGGGAACTCACCATCATCGACCTCCTCACCGGCTCGGTCCTCGAACGCCTCCCCCTGGGCGGTGAAATCCATGACCTCGCCGTGGAAGGCACTTCCCTGTACGTCCTCCTCCGCAACTCGCTCCGGGTGTACGAGGCCTTCGCCGATGGCACCGTGGAGCTCCTCGGCGAATCCGGACCGCTGACCTTCCAGCTCGCCGGCACCCTGGACCGCCTCTACCGGCTCTTCGTCGGCGGCGGCCATGCCTACGTGGCCCTCTATCCCGGCTACGATGTGTACGATGTCCGCAATCCCGCCAGCATCGTCAAACGCGTCGCCGCCCGTGACAACGGCCCGAACTCCTTCAAGCAGATCGTGCTCAACGGCACCGGACGCGGCCTGGCCAGCGTCGGCCCCGTCCCCTCCGACACCCCCAACCAGGAGGTCTTCCTCTACGACACCTCCGATCCCACCAAGAACGAGGGACTGCTCGCCAACTTCCCCACCCCGGGCACCGCCAATGCCGTCGCCCTCTACAACGGCCTCGCCTATGCCGCCGACGGGCCCTCCGGTCTCCAAGTCATCAACTACCTCCCCCAGGATACCGCCGGACTCGCCCCCGGAATCACGCTGCGCGCGTCCTTCTCGCTCGCGCCCCCGCAGGCCGAAGAGGGCAAGAACCTGGTGCTCTCCGCCGACGTCACCGACGACGTCCAGGTGCGCAACGTGGAATTCTACATCGACGACGCCCTGGTGCTCACCGATGGCAATTACCCGTTCGAATTCCGCTTCACCGCCCCCTCCCGCAGCGCCACCCGCTCGTCCTTCAAGCTGCGCGCCCGCGTCACCGACACCGGTGGCAATGCCACCTGGTCGACTGAACTCATCGTGGCTCTGGTCCCCGACGGCACCCCGCCCCGCGTGCGCCGCTCCACGCCCCTCGGCGGCGACAGCCTGGTCCAGGAACTGACGGTGTACCTCACCGAACCCGTCGCCACTGGCTCGCTTTCGGCCTTCCAGCTGTTCGCCTATGGCGCCGACGCCACCCCGGGAACCCCGGATGATGTGCCCATCGCCGCCACACCTTCCGTCCGCCCCGACGTCAACGCGGCCGTGCTCCAAACCTCGGTCCCGCTCCCGAAGGGCCGATACTTCGCCACGGTGGGCACCAATCTCACCGACCTCGCCGGAAATCACCTGGTCGAACCCTACACCTGGCACTTCCGTGTCGATGACGGCGTCTTCTGGACCCGCGCCGGCGCCGGCGCCTGGAACGACCCCGCCAACTGGAGCACCGGCGCGGTGCCCACCAACAGCACGGACGTCGTCATCATCGACATCGCCCCGGGCGACGCCGTGGTCACCCTCAGCGGAACCCTCCCGGCACGCGTCGCGCGGATCGAAAACCACGAAACGCTGCGGCTCGACAACGGATCCCTGGCCGGCGTGCTCCTGCAGAACGTGGACGGCGGCCAACTCCGCGCTTCCAGCAGCTCCGTCAACTACCTCGACGGGGTCCGCATCGAAGGCGATGTCGACCTGACCGAATCCAACAGCCGCCTGCGCGTCCGGAATGGGCTCACCCTCACCGGCGGCAAGGTGCGTCTCGACGCCAACGGCGCGCTCGGCTTCGACGGCACCCAGACCTTCGCCGGCGAAGTGGTCTTCGAAGGCGATAACGCCTACCTCAGCATCGATGGCACCAGCACGCTCACCCTGGCGCCTACCGCGCTGATCCGCGGCAAAACCGGGCGCATCGGCCAGGCCATCTTCGTCGGAGGAACGAGCACGCTCATCAACCAGGGCGTGATCCGCGCCGAAGTCGACCGAGGAACCCTCTCGATCACCCCAAATCTCTTCACCAATTCGGGGACGCTCGAAACCACCAACGGAGGCATTCTCGTGGTCTCCGCTCCCGCCTGGGCTCAGAACGGCACGCTCAAAGCCGGGCTGGGTACCCTGCAACTGGGCGGCAACATCACTTCCGGCGGCCTCGGCACGCTTCTCGCCAGCGGCGGCAACACCGAACTCACCGGGTCCCTCGACCTGCTGGGCGGCACGCTGGCGCTCACGCCGACCACCGGGAACCTCCTGTTCAACGGCGGCACCCTCGCCCACGGTTCGGTCGAGCAATCCGGCGGCGCACACCTGATTTTCAACAGCTCCAGCCAGAATTACCTCGATACCATCCAGGTCTCCGGCGATCTCGTCCTCACCAATGCCAATGCGCGCGCACGCGTCCGCAATGGCCTCAGCGTCCTCGGCGGAAAAGTGCGCCTCGACGCCAATGCCGCCCTCGGCTTCGACGGTACCCAGACGTTCGCCGGGGAGATCATCTTCGAGGGCGACAACGCGTACGTGAGCGTCGACGGCACGAGCACCCTCACCCTCGGCACCACCGCCCTGCTCCACGGGAAGACCGGGCGCATCGGACAAGCGATCTTCGCCGGCGGCACCAGTACCCTGATCAATCAGGGCACCATCCGTGCCGAAGTCGCCAACGGCGGAATCACGATCAATCCGAACCTGTTCACCAACCTCGGCACGCTGGAGACGCTCAACGGCGGAACGCTCCTCATCTCCGCTCCCGCCTGGACCCAGAACGGCACACTCAAGATCGGCCCCGGCACACTCCAACTGGGGGGCAGTGTCACCGCCGGTCCCCTCGGCACGATCGTCGCCTCCGGCGGCACCGCCGAACTCACCGGAGTGCTCAACCTGCAAGGCGGCACGCTCGCCCTCACCCCCACCACCGGCAATCTCGTGCTCAACAGCGGCACCCTGGCCAACGGGTCCGTGGGGCAATCCAGTGGCGCACGCCTGATCTTTAACAGTTCCAGTCAGAACTTCCTCGAGGCCATCGCGCTCACCGGCGACCTCGTCCTCACCAATGCCAACGCCCGCGCGCGCATCCGCAACGGCCTCACACTCACCGGCGGCAAGGTCCGGCTCGACGCCAACAGCGCCCTCGGCTTCGACGGCACCCAAACCTTCGCCGGCGAAGTGCTCTTCGAAGGCGACAGCGGCTACTTGAGTATCGATGGCAATAGCACGCTCACGCTCGCTCCCACCGCCCTCGTTCACGGCAAAACCGGACGCATCGGCCAGGCAATCTTCGCGGGCGGCACCAGCACCCTCATCAACCAGGGGACGATCCGCGCCGAAGTCGCCAATGCGGGGATCACCCTCAACCCGAACCTGTTCACCAACTCGGG
>JADLFD010000594.1 GCA_020845805.1 Verrucomicrobiales bacterium
GACCCGAACCAGCCTTTCACCCCGTGGGCGTGCCGATTCGCGCTGAACAAGGCGCGGCAGTGGATCGACCGTCGCCAACGCTGGAAGATGTTACTGGACGGGGGACTGGCGGAGGAGTTGGCACTCCGGCGCGAACAGTTGCGGCCGGAGATCGAAGTCCGACTGCGCCGACTAGAAGGGTGTTTGGCGAGATTGCCCGAGGAGCAGCGGTCGTTGGTGGAGGGGTACTACTACCGGCGCGAAGAGGTGTCCCAGTTGGCGGGTCAGTCGGGACGTACCGTGACGGCCACGTACAAGGCGCTCCAGCGGATCCGCCAGGTCCTGCAGACGTGCGTGGAGCGTGCGTCGGAACCGGGGAGTGCCTGACGTGGAGATTCTCTTTCCATCGGTGGATTTCGACGACGCGGTGGCGGCCGTGTGCCACGGTTCGGCGACCGAGGAGCAGATGGTGGCGCTGCGGGAGGTCTTGCGCAGTGACACGGTGGCCCGCGACCAGTATCTGCATCGTGTGGCGCTGCATGCGTATTTGGCCTCGGAACCGGAGTTGTTTGCCGGGCCGGTTCCCGAAGCCGACGCCGCTTCGGAGGCGGCGCGGAATCGGCCGGCGTGCGTCGCCGATGGGGCGTGGCGTGGCGTGGTGCGGCCGCGGTTCGGTGGGGGTTCGTGGGCATGGGGGTGGGCAGTGGCGGCCGGGATCGTTCTCCTCGTCGGGGCGGCCTGGTGGTTGGGGTTGGGGCGCGGGGGCCACCGCCGGGGGGAGACCAGTCGGGCGGTGGCGATGCTTAATCGTGTGGTGAATGCACGCTGGGGAGGCACGGAACGGTTCCCGCGACTGGGCACACCGCTGGAGCCTGGGAGACTGCTGCTGGAATCCGGTCTGGCGCAGATCGTCTTTTACAATGGGGCGCGCGTGGTGATGGAAGGGCCGGCCGAGCTCAGGCTGGTATCGTCCACGGAAGCGGTTTGTGTGCAGGGCACACTCACGGCTGAGGTGCCACCGCAGGCCCGGGGATTTCGGATCGGGTCCCCGCGGTTGGACGTCACGGATCTGGGGACGGCGTTCGGCTTGAAAGTGAGCCGTGATCGATCGGAACTGCATGTGTTTGAGGGGCACGTTGCGTTTCGGTCCCCCACGGCCGCGTCCGCCACCGGACAGGAATTGAAGGAAGGCATGGGCGCGGTGGTCGAGGGGGGGGGCGCCCCGAGGTGGATCGCGGCGGATCGAGGGGCCTTCGCGGACCTTTTCGATCTGCAGTCGAAGTCGGTGGCGGCCGAGGCGCGGCGTTATGACCAGTGGCGTGAGTCCATTCAGAGACTCCAGCGCGATCCGTCGCTGTGGGTTCATTTGGATTTTGAGCATGGGGGCGCCCAGGCGTGGCGACTCCCGAACGCGGGTTCGCGGCGCGATTCGGTGCCCGATGCCACCATCGTGGGCTGTGAGTGGCGGGAGGGACGTTGGGCGACCAAGCCCGCTTTGGAGTTCCGCGGGGTCAGTGACCGCGTGCGCCTGGAGGTTCCCGGGGAATTGGAATCGGTGACACTGGCCGCCTGGGTGCAGGTGCAGGGTTTGGACCGGCAGATCAACTCCCTCTTCATGTCGGATGGTTTCCAGCCCGGAACGCTTCACTGGGTGATCCGACGTGACGGGGTGCTGGGCCTGACGGCGATTGGCGAAAGGGGAAACCACCAGATCCTGGCGAGTTCTCCGGTCATGACCATCAACCAGTTTGGCATCTGGACCCATCTCGCGGTGGTGCTGGACGGGCCGGCGCGTCGGGTCGTGCATTATGTGAACGGGCTGCCCGTCAGCCAGCACACGCTCCGGATCGCGCCGCCGTTTCGCATCGACGCGGCTGAGTTGGGCAACTGGAACGCCCACGGATTTCCCGACCACGACCCGTTCCTGATCCGCAACTTCAGCGGCGCCGTGGACGAGTTCTGTCTGTTCAACCGGGCGCTGACTTCCGACGAGGTCAGTTCGCTCTATGGCGAGGGCAGGCCCCTGGCGGACGCCATGGCGGCGTTGAGCCCGGAAACCCGGAGTTCCTCCGGTTCGCCCCGTCGACCCCTGTCCCCAAGGAATCCATGAAAACTACTGTCTCCCTCCTCGTGTTGGGCGTGTTGCTGTCCGCCCGGATCGGTCACGGCCAGACCAACGCTCCAGTCGACGACTGGAAGCCCGCATCCTCCAACCAACCGGGCAAGGAGTATCCCCGGGTGAATTCTGAGCGGCGCGTGAAGTTCCGTATTGTCGCTCCGGAAGCGCGGAGCGTCGGGGTGACCTTCCGCGACAGCAGCCCATTCACGAAGGGAGAGGATGGGGCCTGGTACGGGTACACGCGGCCGTTGGACGAGGGGTTCCATTATTACCTGCTCAAGATCGACGGAGCGGAGGTTCCGGATCCGAACAGTCTGATGTTTTTTGGGGCGCAGCGCTGGGGAAGCGCGGTCGAGGTGCCGGCGCATGACCAGGACTTTTACACCCTGAAGAACGTGCCCCAGGGCCAGTTGCGGGAGGTGTTCTTCCATTCGAAGAGCACTGATGCGA
>JADLFD010000595.1 GCA_020845805.1 Verrucomicrobiales bacterium
CTGGCCGCCTACCCCGCGAATCTCCGGCCCCAGATGCCCCTCCAGGGCGACCGGCGCGTCTCCGATCCCAAGAAACGCCTTCCACACCCGCAAGGATTCCACGGAGATCCCTCTCGTCCGCGCCAGTTCACCATCCCCGCCAGGGCCTTGGGCCGCCGAAGCGGAGACCGCCGCTTCCAAACTCGCCGCGGCCTGGGAAGCCAGATGCGTACGCCAGGCGCGCGACTCCGCCCACCACGCGCGAACCTCCTTCAAATCCAACGGCTCCCGGCCCGGGACTTTCAGCCTCGGCTGCTCCCACAGGACCAGATCGCCCGCGGCTCCGTCCCCCGCCTCGGTCACCACCCACCGCACCACGACGTCTGCGCCCCCAGTCGCCGACTCCTTGGGGGCGGACCACTTCAACTCGCGCTCGTAGACGACGGGTTGGGCCGGGCTCATCCAGGGCTTCATGTGCCCCACCGTGCCGACCTTCCACAATGCCTTCTGCCAGGCGGCCACGTCGGCAGCCAGCGACGCCGCCTCGGTGGACTTCGCTGTGGCCCACCGCTCCGTCCAACCCGCGGGCCACCCGCCCTTCCCTTCCCCCGACAGCGCGCCCTGCAGACCGAGCAGATAACGGGCATTCAGTTTCCGCTCCGCCGCGAACGCCGCCAGGGTTGGGCGACCCTCCGACGGCCGCTCGCGCCATTCCAACAACGCCCGCAACGAAGCCTCCACCGGAAGCCGCCCTTCGCCGTCGGCATACTGCGCATAAAAACGCCGAATCGCCGCCACCGCTTCATCCGACCAGTCCCGCCGGGTCGTGCCCTCGGAGAACCGAAACCCGTCCGGCAACAGCACCACGTGCGCGGCAATCCCCTTCGCGGCATCCAGGTACTTACCGAACAGGGCGGAAGACATCACCAGCGCCTGGCCGGCGTTCATGAACCCTTCGCCAGCCGCGCCGTCCGCGGGGAACTCGCGCGCCGGCTGCAGCGCCAACCCGGTCAGGTCCTGTACCGAATACGTGTACTCCGCATTGCTCAATCGCCGCAGCACCACGGGTCCCGGATCTCCGGCACGCTCGTTGGCCGCGGTATCCAGAAACCCGCGCACCCAGGCCACCAACGCCGCACGATCCTCCGCCGCCAGCGGTTTCGCCTTCTTGGGCGGCATCTCTCCCGACTCCAACTGTTCCAGCACCCCTTCCCAGACCTTGGCATCCCGCCTCACGTCGGTGACCGAGCGGTACTGTCCGAGGTCCACGTCCCCCTTGGTCTTCTCCCCGGCATGACACTCATGGCAGGCCGCCTCCACCAGGTGCCGTGCGGAGCCCTGGAAACTCCGCTCCAACGAGGCCCAATCCTCTGCCGCCCGCAGGCAAGCCGAACCCGGCCCCAGCAAGGCGCCCCCCATCAAGGTCCCAACACCGAGCCGGAGCATCCGTCGCAGCCATCCCGCGCTGGCCCCTCGGCGTGAGAGAGTGGGTTCAGCGGCTGAACGCAATGGCCGGCTCCTAGTGACCCGCTTCATGTTCACGAATGTATTCCTGCTTCAGGCCGAGGGCTTCCGGTGCATGAAGCACCAGCATCTTCATGCGAATATCCGCCGGCACCTCGCGCCGTGTGGCTTTCGAAATCAACACCATCAGGGCGATCGCCCCCGGCACTGCCCAGATGGCCGGTTGCTCACACAGAATCCGCAGCAGCGGATGCTCGATCCAGAACGCCTTCAGCGGAATCCAACCCAGGTCGCTGAAGTTGGTCACCGAGACCGCGATCACCGCGGCCACGCCGCCCCCAAGCATGCCTGTCGCCGCGCCCCTCATGGTCATCCCGCGCCACCACACACTCATGAACAACAACGGGAAATAGCTGGCCGCCGCAATGGCGAACGCCTGGCCCACCATGAAGTTGATCTGCAGCGGTTCCACGAAACACCCCAGCAGAGTCGCCACCCCGCCGATCAGCCACGCGAACACCTTGAACATGCGCATGCGCTCCGCGGCACTGCTGCCCGGCCGCAGGATGCGTCCGTAAACGTCATGGGCCAATGCCCCGGTCATCGAGACAAGCAAGCCGGAGAAGGTCGACATGAAGGCGGCGAACGCACCCGCGCAGGTCACGCCGCTGAGCACCGAACCCAGCACCCCGTACCGCTCATTCAGAATGCGTGGCAACTCGAGCACGATCTTGTCCGTCCCCTTCGCGCCCACCCCGGCGTACAACTCCGGCATCAGATTGCGCCCAATCACTCCGAAGACGGGCGGGAACACGTAAAACACTCCGATCAGGATCATCACCCACATCGTCGTGCGCTTGGCCGCCACACCATCCGGGTTCGTATAAAATCGCACCAGGATATGCGGCAACCCCGCCGTCCCACACACCAGCGCCATGATCAGCGAATAGGTGTACAACAGGGCATAGGGCCGCGAATCCAGCTTTCGAACCACGGCGTCCCGGGTCGGAAACGCAAGAAACCGGGACCCGTCGCGCACCACGGTGACGCCAGCCGAGTCGAGCAACCCCTTCAGGATGCGCACCGACGTCGAGGGATCGGGATGCCCCCCGGTGGAGGGCGGCGGCGACAACGTGGCGCCCTCGAGGGACTGCGCGAGTTCCAAGGTCATGGCCGGACTGGGATCGAGCAGATTGGCCAGCACCTGCGCGCTCGCGTAGTTGTAGAGGAGCTGACCCACCGGCACGGGAGATCCATCGAAGACCGCGAGCGGAGCCTGGGCCAACCCCGTCTTCAAGGCGGCCACATGGGCGGCACTACGAAGATCGGCAAAGAGCGGAAAGCGGTTGGTGACCATCGGCCCCTGATAAATCGGTCCCGCCGTCGAGGCCGCTACCGCCTTGGTGGTGAGCGGGCCGAACGGTTGCGACCAGGCCGCGTCGGAGGGCGCCTTGGCCGGCAGCGGTTTGCGCGCCTCGGCCGGGATCCCCGCAGGATCCGCACCGTTCACTCCCAATTGTCGTCCGTAGTGCCCGTATACCGCCATGAGCACGAACACCGGCACGGCGATGGCGAACATCTTCACCCAATACTGGAACGCCTGGACCAGCGTGATGCCCTTCATCCCGCCCAACGCCACGTTGAAGGTGATCACCGCACCCACCAGCACCACGCCCACCCAATAGGGAAGCCCGGGAAAGATGTAGGCCAGGGTCGTGCCCGCCCCTTTCATCTGGGGCATGGTGTAGAAGAAACCGATGAACAGGACGAAGACCACCGCGATCTTGCGAAACACCGGCGAATCGTAGCGGCCCTCCGCAAAATCAGGGATGGTGTACGCCCCAAACCGTCGGAGCGGCCCCGCGATGAACAGCAGGAGAAACAAGTACCCGCACGCGTAACAAACCGGGTACCACAACGCGTCGTACCCGCTCGACATCACCATCCCGGCGATGCCCATGAAACTCGCCGCGCTGAGGTACTCCCCGGAAATCGCCGAGGCATTCCAACCCACGGAAACCCCGCGGCCCGCCACAAAGAAATCCGAGGCGGTGCGCGATTTGCCGGCCGCCCAGAATCCCATCCAGAGCGTCACGCCCACCGTCACCAGGCTGAACCCAAGAATCCAGAGATCGATCTTCATAACTTCCGATTCATCGCCGCGGGGGTTGGCCCGTGAGCCGTTCCGCGCCTTTCCGGGTATCCATCCGGGGCCCCTTCCGCCCCCCGTTCCCCACGTCCCGATCCACGCGGGTCACGCTGTCCACGCCCGGCGCACGCCCGAATCCCACCAAAACTCCCGCCGCCCAACCTCCCTCAACCAGCACCCGCCGAAACGCTTCGCCGCGGAACCCCGCCCCAGGTGCCTCCTCCAGCACCACCGGAATCCGCCCTCCCACCACGAGCGGCACGCGCAGTCCCGCCGGCAAGGTTCGACCCCGGTACATCACGGGGACGGCCACACCGCGGGCGACTTCAAACCCGGCCGCGGTCAACTCGTGGGCCAGCGCCTCCTCGTACACCTCCGCCGGCCAACCCGCTCCCAGCTCCAGTTGCACAGCCTTCGCCGCGCTCCGGATCGCCTCCATCCATGCGTCGTCGGTCTTCATCGCTTGCCCGGGATGCACCTTCACCGTTCACATCGATCATCGGCCGCGCTGCGCGGTACGCGCGACCTCCGCGATCTCCTCGCGCTCCAATGCCATCGACCGCCGAATGAAAAACCAGGCGATGAACCACACCGCCGGGAACACACCGATGCCCAACAGGAACCAGGACAATGTGAATCCGCCCAACACGCGCACGGACATCCACTCGGGAAAATGATAGTTCAGCAGCGGAAGCCCGATGAGCATCACCAGGAACAAAGCCGCACAGAAGACAGACAGGCGCAGCTGACGTCGCATCAGCGAATGCAGGAACGCCTCGGAATGCACGAGGTCGCCTTGAGGGGAATCCGGGGTCTGCACCCGCGGCCTCTACCAGAGCCCCACACCAATCGCAACCCCGGCCCACCCAAAATCCCTCGCCGCAGCCTCCCTCGCATTTTCCAGACCGGCTCGCCTCCGATTCCTCGGCGCCACCTCGCCCATTCCTTCCAGACGCGGCTTCCCACCGCGTTCGGCTCGTTTCCTAGCCCGGCGTCACGCCCGCGCGCCACGGCCAGCGGACCGCCGGCACGTAGACCAGAAAGGCGGAGAGCACCAGCAACAGGGAGTTCTCCACGATCTTGCGGCAGATCCACACTTCACCCGCGCCGCAGCCGCAGTCGAACCGCACCGCACACATCGCCACCCCGGTGGCCTCGCGCACGCCCAGCGCCCGATGCCAGACCAGCGCCGTGAACACCGCCAGCAAGACCAGCGACACCAGCGCCGTGCCTCGCACCGCGCGCCCCGCCAGGAGCAGAAGGCCGCATACCATCTCCAACCACGGCACGACCACCGCCACGGCATTCAGCAGCCCCGGCCCGGGCAACACCTCATACTGGCGCACCAATTTGAGGAACCCCACCGGATCCATCGCCTTGCTCCATCCCATCCACAAAAAAAGGCCGCCCACCACGCCGCGCGCCACCAACGCTGCCCACCCCACCCAGGCGGCCGTCGATGGGCTTGTCGGGCCATCCAGCTTCGCGTTCTCCTTCATGGCGAGCCCCCCCCTTTGAGCTCGCCACTCTGACGTGCGCCCACCTCCATCAAACGCCCGCGCGCGCGCCATTCCTCCATGCCCCCGAGAAAAACGCGGAGCCGGTCCGCCGCCACCCCCGCTTCCTTCAACAACAGCGCCGCAAACTCGCTGTCCTCGCACGCACCCCCTGTGCAATACACGATGATCACCTCGGCCAACTGGCACGCCGGCAGCAACTCCGGAAGGTAGCGATCGGGATAGTAGTGATCCAACGGGTAAGCTCCGGGGATGTGCCCTTCCGAATACCGCTCATCCTTCCGCGCATCCACAAAGAGAATACGCTCCTGCTCCCGACGCGGGTCCTCGAAGTACCGGACGACCTCCTCGAACGAAACCACCGCAAGGCCGCGCTGCTTCAGGCGGTCAGCCACTGAGCCCGCTTCGACGGCGCGCCCTGGCGACGTGGGGTTGGTGGTCGAGGCTGTGACCACAGTTGAAGCTGGGGTCACCGCCACCGCCACCGAGGACGACGCCCCGGCCGTGGTCCTGGGTAAAGCCGACTCGCCAGGAGCAGGAGCAGCAGCAGGGGTAGTCGTCGGAACCGTCAGCGCCGGGAAATAATCGCGGGTCCACGACAGACCACGCGGTGAAATCGCGTTGGCCACCACCGCCACCGCGAGTCCGGTCGCGGCCACGGCAAGCGCGTCGCGCACCACCCGGGTCCAGCCGTGTTTCATGTCCTCGAAAGCGGACGCAAGGCACCTCACTCTCCATCCCGACTCACTGCGTCACCGGGCCCGGAAACTGGCCCGTGGCCACCGGTCGCACCGGGATGGGAGCCGACACGGAGGTTCCCGCCACGGGCTTCACGGACCGCGGCGCCGGGACGATCGGAATGCTCAACAAGGCGTGCTTGGGGTGACTGGTTTCCACCGTGGCCTCGACGCGCTGGCCAGGCTCGAGCTTCGCGTCCGCCGGCAGGTCGAAGGTCAGACGAAACACGCGCCCGGGCTGCAGTTCCTTCACCTCGACCTTGGCGCCGGGCATGTCCTTGACCTGCGCGTTGCTCAGGGTCAGCGGCGCCGCGCCCGTATTGCGCACGGTGACGGCCGGCTTGGCCGCACCGGGTACTTTCACCTCGGGCAGCATGACCATCGAAGGGACCACCGCCACCACCGGCTGCATCATGGCCGTCGCCTGAACCTTCAGCACCGGCACTTTGTCCGAGGAAGTCTTCAAGGAGATCACGGTGCTGGCATACGTGGTGGGCAACGGCAGCACCGGCGTCACCAGCAGGTCGAATTCCTTCCCGGGTGTCACCGTCTTCAGCGTCGCCGTGAAGGACGCATTGGTGAACTCCGGTTCCGACAACGTCAAAGGCGCCTCGAGGTTGCTCACAATCCGGATGGCCTTGGTCTCGTTGGTCGCCGTTTCGCTGTTCAGGTTGAAGTAGGCCGTGGAGGGCGAAATGCTGATGGGCGTCCAAATGCTGGCCTTGATCTGCAGGTAGACGTTCGACTGCCCAGGGTCGTTGCACGACACGAAGACGCTCTTGGTGACCGTGCCGCTGAAACTCCCCGAGTTGAACCCGATCGGAATCTTCCCCGTCTGCCCGGGTTCCACCCGCTTGTCCCAGGTTCCCGCCGTGGTGCATCCGCACCCCGGCCGGACTTCACGAATCTCCAGCACCGCGTTGCCGGTGTTGGTGTAGATGAAATCGTGCCGCACGACCTGGCCGGACTCGATCTTGCCGAAATCGTGGTTCAGCGTGTCGAAGGCGATCCTCGCTGCCGGCGCGGGAGGCTCGGCGACGACCTTGGGGACCACACCGGCATCCGGGGGCGCCCCCCCGGGCACCGAGGCGGATTCCACCTGCCCAGCCGCTTGCCATGCCCACGCCAGCGCAACCGTCACGACCGCAAAAACCCACCGCGTCTTCATGATGTCGTGAGCCAATCCATTCCCTGCACCACTGTAAAGGCCGGAGACCACGTCCCTGCCCCGCGGCCGAGCTCAGGCCTTTCCGACCGCCAATCGCCGCCGCGAGCGCGTGATCGCCTCGCGTCGGGCCTTGTCGAGCTCGTCGAGCACCTCGTTGAGGGCGCGGCATTGCAGGATGATCGTCTCGCGCGTCGATTCAAACGGCGCTTGGATCTGGTCCCGCATGGCCTTCAGCCGCGTGTCATAGCGCGACTTCAGCATGGTCCACCCGCTGCGCTGGATCGCCCCCTCCAACGCCTCCGTCGCCACCCCCTCGTCCATCCAGCACTGACTCGCGGGCGGCGAGACGCCGGACACCGTGGTGGGGAACAATCTCTGGAGCCGGGAGAGGACATCCTGCAGTTGGGACGGGTTTTCCATGCCTGCCCACGCTCGGCGTCCCAACCCACCGCGTCACGTACATTCCTGAATCTTCGGAAGCGCGCCCTTTCGCGCGCGGTTTATTTCCGTGCGGAGGTCTTGCGTTTCGCCGCTCGAGGTGCGCCCATGGGATCGCGGTGGAAGCGCGGCGAGACGAAGACTGAGACGTATGAATTGGCTGACGATGAAACTCACCGCCGCCCGTCGATGGGCGGTGGATATCCTCATGGCGACCTTTCTGATCCTCGCGGTCGTGGGAGGCGTGGTGCTCGTGTATTTCGCCGCACGCTGATTGCCCTAGCCGCCTCTATGCGCAGACTGAAGATCGAGCACCTCACCACTTACCAGTTCGGCCATCCCGTCGAACTCGGCCAGCACAAGCTCCACGTCCGCCCCCGCGAAGGCCACGACGTCCGGATCGAATCCTCCCAGCTCCGCATCGGCCCCGCCCACGAGGTGCGGTGGCATCGCGATTTCTACGGCAACTCCGTCGCCATCGTCGATTTCCTCGAGTCCGCCTCCAACCTCACCATCGCCAGCGAGGTGGTCATCCAACACTTCAACGAGAACCCGCACGACTTCCTCGTCGAACCCTGGGCGGTCAACTACCCCTTCGAATACCCGCTCGATGAATGCACCGACCTGGCCCCGTACCGCCAACTGGGCTATCCCGCGGATTGGAATGCCGGCTCCGACTGGGTCGCACGCTTCTGGCGGCGCGGCCTGGTGGTCCCCACGTTCACCCTTCTCGACCTGATCAATCAGGTCATCTCCCGCGAATTCACCTACGCCGAACGCCACGAGGAGGGGGTTCAGTCCCCTATGGAAACCCTGCGCCGCCGCAGCGGATCCTGCCGCGACTTCGCCACGCTCTTCATGGAGACCTGCCGCGCCCTTGCCATGCCCGCCCGCTTCGTCAGCGGCTATCTCTGCGGACCCTCCATCACCCACGTCGGCGGAGCGACCCACGCCTGGGCCGAGATCTACCTGCCCGGAGCTGGTTGGCGCGGTTTCGACAGTACCTCCGGTGAAATGACCGGATCCTCGCACATCGCCGCGGCCGTCAGCCGTCACCCGCAAGGGGTGCCGCCCGTCTCCGGCTCGTTCACTGGGCCCGCCGGAGCGCCACCCCAGCTCCTCGTCGGCGTCCGCACCACGGTGCTCTAACCGTCCCTCCCCACTCCCACTGCCCTTCCCCAAATGAGTGGGGGTCGCGGCAGCAATCCAGGCTGGGGTCGAGGTCGTGCGTCCCCGCCTCCCTGCCCCGCCATCGCGCGATGCCGGCCGGCCCACGAAGGACGAGCCCAGGGTTTGTCCTGCGCACTTCCGCCCGTTATAGCTGGAGTCCATGCGCCCGCGAGATCCGTCCCCGCCTCACGCAGCCTGGCTCCGGCGCTTGCTCTTCCTCGGTCTCTCCCTGCTCCTGCCCCACGCGACCGCACCCTTCGCCGCCGCCCAAACCGTCGTCAAACTCGGCACGGTCCGAACCTTCTCCTCCCCCGCCGACCTCGATCTCGAGGGCGAATTCATTTACGCGATCAATTTCAGCGCGGACGACCCGCCCCGCACGGTGCGCGGCGTGGTCTTCACTCCAGATACCACCCCGCCCCGCGGCGCCACCCTCGTGGGACCGCAATCGGTCGTCTCCTGGCAGAACCGACCCAACTTCGGCAGCAGCGCGGATGCCGTGCAACTCGCGGAGATCATGCATGACATCCGCTGGGCCAATGCCGGCTCGGGCGAACGGCTGCGTGCCTCACTCGCCGTCACTCCCGGTGAGGAATACCAGCTCCAGATCCTGCTCTCCGCCAACAGCTCCGAAAACCGCCGCTGGGACATTCGCATCAACGGACGCGAGGCGGTCGATGAGCTCTCCTCCCTGGGCCTCCAGCCCGGCCCGGATTACTCGCCCTCCCGCGCCGTGGTGTTCACCTACGTCCTCACTGCGCCCACGGCCGTCCTCTCCGTCGAGATGGGCGACCTTTTCGGAACCAACAACGGCGGCGACCGCAACCCAATCTGGCAGGCTCTCACACTCGAACGGCTCACGGTGCCGCCGACGCCCGACGACCTCCGCCTCACCACACCCAGGCTCTTCCTCGCGCACCAAGGTCCGGTCGCCGGGATCCACGTCCTCGACCGCAAGTCCGTCGCCTCCCACACCCTCGGACTGGTCCCAGGCGAAGGCGACCGCGACAATGCGCGATTCGCCCTCGCCGGCACCAACCTCGTGCCCGGACCGCTGGGCTTCTCCAACGTCGCACCCGGCACCACGTTCTCCTTCCGATTGCGTGCTCACGACACCGCAGTCCCCGAGCGCGCCCTGGAGCGAAGCTTCACGCTCACCTTGCGGGAAGGCGCCCCCCCCTCGCGAATCAGTCGCGATGCCACGACCCTGAGCACGCAGGCCGCGTCCGGAGCCACGGTTGCCCAATTGCAGACCGACGATCCAGACGCCTTCGACGTGCCCGCGTACGAACTGGTGGAGGGCCCGGGAGCCACCGACAACGCGCGCTTCCAAGTCTCCGGCGACCGCTTGGTCCTTCGCGATGCACCGCCACGGGGCACCGAGACCGTGTCTGTCCGCCTGCGCGCGACCGACCAATCCCAACGCGCAGCGGAAACCGTGTTCACCTTCCTGCGCCAGCCGCCCCAGGTGCGGCTGAGCGAAGTCGTCGCCACCGGGATCGCCGGAGTTCTCAACGAATTCGCGGAACCCACCGAGTGGCTGGAACTCCACAATCACGCCGATCAGTACGAGTCCCTCGCCGGCTGGCAGCTCGCCGACTCGCGCCTGAGCACGAACCGCTGGTCCTTCCCGCCGACGGAACTCTCCCCCCTCGCCCACTTGGTCGTGCTGGCCGACGGACTCGGCGTCGCTCCCGAGGGTTCCCCTCTCCTGCACGCGAGCTTCTCGCTCTCGGCCGACGGGGAATGGCTAGGGCTCTTCGCGGCCGGCGTCCCTGATCCCGTCGACGTGCTGGAGTTCCCCGCTCTGTTCCCCGGGGTGGCCTTCGGGTGGAGCAGCACGGGAATCCAGGGGTTCCTTCCGCTTCCGACGCCCGGAGCCTCCAACGGGCCGGCCGCCACCTACGGCGAGAACACCCTGTCCTTCAGTCGCGCCCGCGGTTTTGTCGAGGACGCCTTCGACCTTGAAATCACCGCCTCGGTGCCGGGCTCCAGGATCCGGTACACGATCGATGGCACCCTCCCCACCACGTCCAACGGGCTCCTCTACACCGGACCCATTCCCGTATCCCCCTCCTCCCTCGGCCCCACTCGCGGCGTGCGCACCATTCGAGCGCTGGCCATCCACCCCGAAGCCGCGTACGCGAGGGTGGTCACCCACACCTACTTCTTCCTCCATGGCGCGGCCAATGCCCCAAGCTCCTCCCTCACCAACCAGTCGCGACTCAATCAGGGCATCACTCGGCACCCCGTGTACGGACCGCTCCTGGACGACGCCCTGCTCGCCCTGCCGGCCCTCGCGGTCACGCTGCCCCAGGGCCTCTCCACCGCAGAACGCCTGGCCTCCCTCGAACTCATCGATCCGTCGCAGGCGGAAACCGGTTTCCAGGCCGACTGCGGGCTCGCCGCCACCGGCACCACCAGCTTGGGATCCCCCAAGCTCAGCATGGCGGCCAGATTCCGTTCCCAGTACGGCCTGCCTCGGTTGCGGTATCCCGTCTTCGCGCGCGGCTCCCTGGCAGGCGCCGGCGCGGCCACCGACTTCAAGGAACTGCGGCTCCGCAGCCATTCCCATGACACGTTCTACTGGCTCGGGACCCGGGAGGATCCGCCGACTCCCTACGGCAACCCGCCGGTCACCCGCAGCGGCGACGCCCAACTGGTGCGCAACCTCTGGATGGAAGAAACCCAGCTGCTCATGGGCCAGCCGGGCAAGCACGGCCGTCAGGTGCACCTCTTTCTCAACGGGTCCTACCACGGCATCTACCACGTCCAGGAACACGCGGATCACGACTTCATGGCGTCGTACTTTCCCGGTTCCGATCAGGACTTCCACTTCACGGGTGCGGCGCTCTCCGGCAGCTCCCATGGCCCGGCCGATCCCTGGCAGGCCACGTGGTCCCAAGTCAAATCAAGCCTCACCAGCGAAGCCCAGGCACGTCGGTGGATCGATGTGACCAACCTCTGCGACTACATGGTCCTCTCGTTCTACGCCGGCAATGACTGGGATTGGACGGCGCAGCACAACTGGTCCGCCGCCGGCCCCAAAGAACCCGATCGCGGGGGCTGGAAGTTCTTCCAGCAGGACTCCGATGTCGCCTTGCAGGACGTGAACGCCAACTGCACCGACCAGGACGTGCCCGACGGCCTCTTCACCGCACTGATGCGCTATCCGGATTTCCGCGTCCTCTTCCGCGATCGCGTGCAACGCCACGGCTTCGGTGACGGCGTCCTCACCCCACTTCGTGCCGGCGCCCACTACGATGCCCGCATGCAGGAACTCAGTACCGCGATCATCGCCGAATCGGCGCGGTGGCAGCCCAACTCCAGCGTGGCCGCGCTGCCTTGGGATCGCGATCAGGAGTGGATCAACGAATGGCGTTACCTGCGCGAGACGTTCTTCCCTCAGCGCATGAACCGCCTCCTGCCCCAATTGCGCCAGCACGCCGGCTGGTGGCCAGCCGATGCCCCCACTTTCGTCCCTTCCTCCGGCCGCGTGCCCGAGGGCACCGCCGTCCGCCTCACCTCCGGCTCCCCCAACGGCACGGTCTACTACACCACGGATGGATCCGATCCGAGACTACCCGGAGGCGCGATCTCCCCCGCCGCTGAATCCACCACCCCAACCACGCCCCTGCGCACCCTGATCCCCGCCGGCGCTACCTGGCGTTTCCTGGATTCTGGGATCCCCCCCGCCGCCGACTGGACCCAAGCCTCCTTCGCCGATGCCAGCTGGAAATCCGGCCCAGCCGAAGTTGGATACGGCGACGGTGGCGAATCCACGGTGGCCAGTTACATCGACACGGACCCCGCCACCGCCGGGATTCAGAAGAACCTCACCACCTGGTTCCGCCATCGGTTCACCGTCGCCAACCCCGCCGCTTTCGGCGCCTTCGCACTCCGCCTCCTCTGCGACGACGGCGCTGTGGTGTACCTCAATGGACGCGAAATCCTGCGGCTCAACCTGCTCACCGGCCCAATAACTCCCGAGACCCGCGCCATCGCCTCCGTGGGCGGCGCGGATGAAGCCGCCTTCACCGAATTCAACCTCAGCGATCTCGGAGCCATCCTCGCACCCGGCGACAACCTGCTCGCCGTCGAGGTCCACCAAAACAGCCCCGAGAGCTCTGACATCTCCTTCGATCTCGAGCTCACCGCCCAAGCCCTCGACAACACCCCGGCGCCGTCGCTCGTCCTGTCGCGCCCCACCCTCTTTCGCGCCCGCACGCGCGTCGGTTCCGACTGGTCCGCGCTCGCCGAGGCGTACCTGGTTCCGGATTCCACACCGAACGTCTCGTCCCACCATCTCGCGCTCACCGAGATTCACTACCACCCCGCCGACTCGGACGCCGCGGAGTTCCTCGAGTTCTTCAATCCCACCGCCCAGCACCTGGACCTGTCCGGATGCCGCCTCACCAACGCGGTGACTTACCGGTTTCCCGACGCCGTCAGCCTTGCCCCCGGAGAAACGATTGTGGTGGCCCGAGACCCGGCCGCGTTCGAAAGCATCCACGCGCCCCAGGGCAGTCCCCTGACGACCCTCCCCTATCGCCTGTTGGGACCCTGGGCTGGTGCGTTGTCGAATTCGGGCGAAACCCTGGGCGTGGTAGGAGCCGACGGCACCCTTCTCTACGAATGCAATTACCGTACCGATCCCCCCTGGCCACCGTCCGCCGACGGCGAAGGCAGCAGCCTGGAATGGATCGGTGCACTCCCCCTTCCCGCGACACCCACAGCGGCGTCCCGCGCGCTGTCCACCGCCAGCTCGTGGCAAGCAAGCCAGTCGCGCCACGGCTCACCCGGACGCCACCAAACCGGCTTCAGTCTCCGCGGGTTCGAGTCCTGGCTGCTCTCGCGTCTCCCTGCCGCGACCCCACCCGCGCTGCGGCTTCCCGAGGCCGACGCCGATGCAGACGGCATCAGCAATCTCGCAGAGTACGCCTTCGCTTTGTCACCGACCCAGGCTGATGCGCCATGGCTGCGGGCGGGACGCGACCCCGGCACCGCACACCTCCTGCTCGAGTATCGGATTCGCAGCGAGCCGGTGGAGTTCCTGTTCCACCTCGAGAGTTCTCCCGATCTCGTCACCTGGAACACGCGCGACGCCGAGGTGATCGAAGTCGCACGCACCGCAGAAGGCACGGAAGCCCTGCGCGTGCGCGTCCAGGTGCTGAACCGACTCGGGACCGAACCGGGTGCGACCGCAGCACGCTTCTTCCGTATCAGTGCCACCCCAAAGCCGTAACCCGGGCCGCGAGCAAGGGTGAGAGAGGGGGTGAGACCAGGGCGGGCGATTCGAGAGGGCGTTTCCGTCGTCGGACCGGCGATCCCCCCGCCCTGGCCGGACGGGAAGGCTTCCGCCCCGACGCCTCGATCCTGCCCGCCTCTCCCGCCGCCAGGCCTTACTCACGTTTTGGACCGCTTCAAGCCGGGCACTCCGCGGAGCCGGCCGCCGCGCCATTGGGCACACCGAGAAGCGTCGCACCGCCACATCGTGGACAGGTCCGCATCCGCCGCACGTCGTCCCAGGCCGCCTCATGCAGACGACCGCGCCAGCCGCAACGCCGGGTCACCCCGGCATATCCGGCGATGCAGAAAAAATCGCACTCGGACCAGGCGCGGACGGACTCCTCCGTGACGGGAGTGCCACTGGGATGAAGCTGCGGTTTCATGACGCCTCGACGCTGGGGTACACATCGGCCGGTTTGTGCCAGGTCCACAGGAGCAAAATGACCTAGGCCAGGTCACATCGCGGGAAGGCAGAGGCAGCGACCGCGTCACGGGCCTTGGTCCACCCGAAGGCGCCAGTTGGATGGAGAAGGCTTTCGAACAGACTCAGCGAACGATACGAGGACTTCATAGCTCACCTTGCATCGCAGAACGACGCATGGAGAATGCACACGCGTGCGTCGTCACGGCGATAGGACTTCCGACATACCGTCGGGGAGCTCCACTACGCGTCGCACGCCAGAGATCAAGGGGGACCGCCAATAGGACTAATGCAGTAGTACCGCGTTTCGCGGATGTCCAAACACCGCATGTTCTGCCACCTTCCAGGCGTCATCATGGGTTTATCCGCCGGCCCCATTCGCACGCGACCGTCTCAGGCGATTTCCATTTTCGCCCTCGCCCTGATCTTCGGCGGGCTCCTCTCGAGACCAGCGGCTTTCCCCGCGCGCGCCGCCGACGCCGCCCCGACCGCACCCCGTCGCGAGGACCACGCCACGCCGATCAGCGTGCTCGCTTCACCACGGCTGTCCCAACCCGGCGCCCCGTTTGACGACGCGACCCCCGTGTCCATCGAGGGTGTGGTCACCTACTACGAGCCGCGCGCGAACATGCTTTTTGTCCAGGACGCCACTGCCGGCATTCGCGTGCACCCGTCCAGCAACCCGCGTCTCGATCTCGCACCCGGAGACGTGGTGCGCATCGAAGG
This sequence comes from Verrucomicrobiales bacterium, assembly GCA_020845805.1. Lineage (GTDB taxonomy): Bacteria > Verrucomicrobiota > Verrucomicrobiia > Limisphaerales > CAIMTB01 > CAIMTB01. The sequence goes on from JADLFD010000595.1 coordinate 15,059, forward strand.
CACTCGCCGCCGGCCCGGCTCGCTGCGCGCCGCCGCCATCTTCCAGGAGCGCCGCCTGACGGTCGTCGCGCGCACCAACGCGCCCCTGCCCGAGCCCATGCACCCCACCTACAACCAACTCGCCGCCGGACTCGGCGACGGCCGTTGGATCCAGGTGGAAGGCACGCTCCGCGAACTCTGGGCCGACCAGTACCGCTTCGAATTCGACCTGGCCACCGCGGGCGGGCGCCTTCGCATCCACCTGCCGCGCCCGGAGCGGATGCCGATCCCCACCGATCTGCTCCATGCCCGCGTCCGGGTCCAGGGAGCGTGCGGACTCGAACTCGGCGACCGCGGCGCCATCCAAGGTGTCCGCCTGTTCTCCCCGTCCATCGCCCACATCGTGCGACTCGACGCGCCCCCCCTCGACACCGACATCCCTGCGCGACCGGTCTCCGAGATCACGTTGCTCGCGCGCGCCGACCTGGATGCCGAGCGCACTCGCATGGAAGGCACGGTCACCTGCGTCGTGCCCGAAGGCCCGATCTACCTCCAGAACGGGGTCTCCGGACTGGAGGTCGCCCTCTTCAAGCCACGCACGCTCTCCGACGGTGAAGGGGCCACCGAACCGTCGCGCGAACCGGTCATGCTCCGCCCGGGTGCCTGGATCTCCGTGGTCGGGTATCCCACCCTGCGCGACGGACGCGCTTACCTTGACGAAGCCTCCATCCTCGCCTCGAGCATCACCACCGTCCCCCCACCCCTGGTTCCCAAAGGACCGGATTGGACCCACCCCCGACTCGATGCCTGCCTGGTCGAAGTCGAAGGCCGCATCCTCAAACACCTCCCCCCTGTACCAGGAGACCCCGGGGTCGCGCGCTTCGTCGTGCAGACCGACGACCTCATCCTCGACGCCCAGGTGAATTCCCTGGCCCCGGCCGTGCCCGCTCCCGGAACCGTGATCCGCCTCCGCGGCGTTGCGGTCGCATCACAAAATGCTGATCGCCCAGTACGCGGCTGGCGTATTTGCGCGCCTGGCCCCGAGGACATCCGCGTCGTCCGTGCACCCCTGATCCCGCTCGGACAGTCTCTTCAACGCATCCTGCTCGTGTGCGCCGGCGTCCTGGTCGCACTCGCCGGTTGGGCGCTCCTGCTCATGCGCCAGCTGGGCGTCAAACGAAACCAGAATGTCGAACTCGAGGCACGCATCGCCTCCCGCACCCTGGAACTCCAGGAAACCAATGCCAACCTGCGCCGCGAAGTGGCGGAACGTTCCCGCGCCGGCGCCCTGCAGGCGGCCATCTACCGCATCTCCGAGGCGACCCAGTCCGTCGGCGATCTCCCCGAACTCTACCGCCAGCTGCACGAAATCATCGGCACCCTCATGCCCGCGCGTAACTTCTACATCGCGCTCTACGATCGTGCCGCCGACCTCCTCACCTTTCCCTACTATGCCGATGAGAAATCCGGCGCCCCGGAGTCGCGCGCCTGGTCCAACGGCCTGACCGAATACGTCATCCGGCGCCGCGAACCGCTGCTCGTCGACCAACCCCGCATCGCCGAACTCACGCGGCAGGGCGATGTCCATCAGATCGGTTGGGCCGCCAAGATCTGGCTTGGCGTGCCCCTCATCGTCAACGGTCGCGCCACCGGTGTCATGGCGGTGCAGGACTACTCCGACCCGCTCGCCCTCAACGGAAACCATCAGCGGATCCTCACCTACGTCGCCGGCCAGACCGCCACCGCCATCGAACGCAAACGCGCCGAAGCCGCGCTGCGCGCCAGCCAGGAAGCCCTACGCGCCTCTCAGCAACGCTTCCGCAGCGCCTTCGCCAGCAGCCCCGCCATCATGTCCCTCTCGCGACTGCGCGACGGGGTCCTGTTCGAGGTCAATGACGTCTTCCTCGCCACCACCGGCTTCGCTCGCGAAGAGGTCATCGGCTATTCTACCGCCGACCTCGGGATCTGGGCCAACCCCGAGGAACGCGACACGCTCCTCCGCGACGTCCGCGAACATGGCTCCGTCCGTAATCGCGAGATCGCCATGCGCCAGCGAGACGGCCGCATCCGCACCATGCTCCTCGCCGCCGAACTCGTGGAGATCGACCGCGAACCCTCCATCCTCACCGCCAGCCTCGATGTCACCGACCGCTTGGAAGTGGAATCGCAGCTGCGCCGCGCCCTCACGCGCGAGCGCGAACTCGGCGAGCTGAAGAGCAACTTCGTCTCCCTCGTCTCCCACGAGTTCCGCACCCCCCTTGAGGTCATCCTCTCCTCCGCGGAGATCCTCGAGCGCTATCACCAGCGCCTCGCCCCCGAACAACGCGAGAAACAACTCCGCGCCATCCAGAAATCCGTGCGACGCATGGCCGACATGATGAACGAAGTGCTGCTCCTCGGCCGCTTCGAGGCCGGTCGTGTCGAATTCAATCCCGCTCCCCTCGATCTCACCGCGTTCCTGCGCCGCATGCGCGACGAAATCACCTCCGCCATGGGATCCGAACCTCCCATCTTCCTGCACCCCGGTCCCCACCTCGAGCACGCGCGCGGCGACGAAGGCCTGCTCGGCCATATCTTCACCAACCTCCTCTCCCACGCGGTGAAATACTCGCCCCCCCAAGCCCCCATCCTCTTCAGCCTGCGACGGGACGCACGGGACGCGGTCTTCGAGGTCACCGACAAGGGCTGCGGCATCCCCGCCGCCGACCAACGCCACCTCTTCCAGTCCTTCCACCGCGGCGCCAATGTCGGCAATCGCGCCGGCACCGGTCTCGGCCTGGTGATCGTCAAACGCTGCCTGGACCGCCACGGCGGCTCCATCACCTTCTCCAGCCTCGAAGGCGCCGGCGCCAGCTTCCTCGTCCGGCTCCCGCTCTTCGCCGACGCACCCGATCCGATCACCGATTCCCTGCCCGCGTCCCGTCCATCCACCCCCCACGAGACCGCCGCGCTCACCACCTCGACACGCCACCTGACACCCACTCCCTCCGAAGTCCCTCTTCCCCTCACCCGCATCGAGGCCTGCCCAGCATCCCACACCGTCCCGGCCCCATGACCACCATCCTGATCATCGAAGACGACGAACAAACGCGGGAAAACCTGCAGACCATCCTCGAGCTCGAAGGGTTCCGACCCCTCACCGCATCCGACGGTGCCGCCGGCCTCGAAGCCGTGCGCCGCCAGATCCCAGACCTCATCCTCTGTGATGTCATGATGCCTCGGCTCGATGGCTTCGGGGTCCTGCGCGAACTCCGCGGACACCCCGAAACCGCCGCCGTGCCGTTCATCTTCCTCACCGCGCGCGGCGAACGAAAAGACCAACGCATCGGAATGGAACTCGGCGCGGACGATTATCTCACCAAACCCGCCTCCGTCGACGAAGTCCTGCGCGCCGTCCGCACACGGCTCGAACGCGAAACGGTCCGCACCGCCACCCTCCGCCATCGCGTCGCCTTCCAGCCGGATTACTCCTCCCCGACTCCCCTGGAACACGCCTTTCACCTCACACCTCGCGAAGCCGAGGTCCTCCTCTGGGTGACGCAAGGCAAAAGCAACCCCGAGATCGGCCTCATCCTCGGCATGGCCGAAAAGACCGTGAAAGTGCACCTCGGCCATATCTTCGAAAAAATGGGGACCGACAACCGCAACGCCGCCGCCATGCAGGCCCTCGAAATCCTCTGCCGCCTCGGCGCGACCCAGGCCAGCACGCGAACCTGACTCGCCCGGCACCGCGCGCCGGGAACCGACCTCCGGCCAAAAGGCAGATTCGGGGGCAAGAAAATGAAGGCAGGAAAATAAAGGCCGGGGAGCTTTGGAGAATCGACGCCTGCCCTCCATCTTCCTGCTCTCCGCCACCAAGTTTGTCATCGCCTCGGCAAGGCGCTCAGGCTCCACTCGTGGCCGACGGTTCAGGGCACACATAACTTAAGGGCGTCTCTGCATTTCCATTTCGGTTCCATGAATACCTGGGTGCTTCGCGCGTGGCTTCTTCTCTTCCTTCTGGCCTCCCACCTCCAAGCACGCGCGCAGACGCCCGTGGACGGGACCTACGGCGGCCCTGGTAATGGCGGGGTCTACGAACAAACCGGCACCGGCGCAGTCACAGGCCCGCTCGAGACGGAGATGCAAGTCACCGGCGGTGGTTTGTACGCAGCGGACCCTTTCTCAGGCGGCAGCCTGACGGTGATCGGTGCCCTGGTCGACGCAGGGGGCGGCCTCTACACGGTACGAGCCACCGAGCTTCCCTATCCCCTCGAACTGTTCGGAATCCCGAGCGCCACGGTCTTCCACATCGCGGGGGGAAGCATCCGGGCCACCAACCGCGCCGGAGCCAGTGTCGTCTGGCTCGACATCAAACGGGCCGGCAGCAAGCCGCCGGAGATCACGCAGCAGCCCGTGGATGTGGTCCTCACCACGGAAACCACCGCCTTCCTCAACGTCCGCGCCTCCGGCGACGCGCCGCTGCGCTACCAATGGTATCGCAATGACGCACTCATCCCGGGTGCGGAGATACGCCAGTACCAGGTGATTCCGCTGCCCAACTATGTCGGCACCTACTACTGCGTCGTTTCGAACCCCTCGGGATCGACGACCAGTTCGGTCGTGCGCGTGCGCGTGGAAGCCCCGGCCCCAACACTCATTCTGCCCTCCACCTTCGAACTCGCTCTGGGCCGTCCCCAAGGCTTCGGCGCCATCGCCTCCGGCGGACAGGAACCTTACTCCTACACCTGGGAGAAGAACGGCGTCGTGATCCCGGGGGCCACCGGGTCCTCACTGAACTTTCCTGATCCGGCCGCAGACGACGCCGGGACCTATCGCTGCACGGTCACGGATGGTTTCGGCAACCAGGCCACGCGCACCGTCACCGTCACCCTGCAACTCCCGCCCGCCCCCCGCTTCCTGTCGAAACAGGCGGCGGTCATCCAATCCGCCAACACCTCACTCCTCCTCCGCCTGCTGTTTGAGAGTCAGCAGACCCTCACCCCTCCCACCGCGACCTGGCGACGCAATGGCGTTCCCGTCGCGGGGACCTCGGTCTTTTATGACAACGGCACCGGAAGCTGGGTCGCGGTGTTCCAGGTAGCCTCCTCGACCCCCTCCGACTCGGGATCCTATGACTGTGTGGCCACCGGACTCGGCGGCACCACCGTCAGCGAGACCACGCGCGTCCTCGTCAAAGCGGCCGACGCCCCCGATACCCTGGATCTCAGCTTCGACGCCGGCACCGCCCATCGGGTCGCGTTCAACAACCCCAACGGCAGCGGCGCCATCGAAGCCATCGCCATCCAGACCGATGACCGCATCCTCGTCGCCGGCACGTTCAAGGAATGGAATGGCCAGGCTCGCACCAATCTCGTGCGACTGAACGTCAACGGGTCGCTCGACACAACCTTCGCCGCGCATCACTTCACCGAAGGCGTCAATGGCGACATCGCCGTTCCCGGGCTGGCGGTCGCTCCGGACGGACGCATCTATGTCGCCGGAGTTTGGAAATCCCTCGACGGCGTGGAGGATGCCGCGCCGTATCATCTGATCCGACTGAACCCCAACGGCACACTCGACGCCTCGTTCGATCTGCCTGACCTCACCAGCGCCGCCGACGAGCTCGTCGTGCTTCCCGATGGCACGCTCTACAACAATGGCCTGCGCCTGGTGGGGAACCGGACCGAATACCTCCTCAGGTTTCCCCAAGGAGGCGCCCTCGACCCCGCCTTTGGTACGGGCTATTCCGCCGCCCGTTTCAGTGGCAACACCGCTGATGCCATGGTTGCCACCCCGGACGGCGGGATCTACGTGGGCGGCGGCTTCGGCCTCACGCTCGACGGGTTTCCTTACTTCAGCCTCGCCCGCATCAACGCCAACGGAACCATGAACCCCTCGTTCCGCTCGCCGCTAAAGTCCAAGGACATCGTGACCCGGCTCGCCCTCCAGTCGGACAACAAGTTGATTGCCGTCGGTGACTTCGCGGATTCCGGTGGCAACGTGAAGCGCTTCCTGGCGGATGGCTCACTCGACGCCACGTTCCAGTGTCCGGTGAAGGATGCCGCGTTCTCCCCGCTCGCGCTCGCCGCGGACGGCGCCCCCTTGGTGGCGCCCAATACGGGCAACAACCTCGCCCGCCTGAACCCGGACGGCTCGGTCGACGACGCCTTCACCGTGGTCGTCAACGATAACCTCAAGCACCTCGCGGTGGATTCCAAGGGGCGCATCGTCATCGCCGGATTCTTCACCACGGTGCGCGGGTCGTTCGACGACCTCCAGCACGAGGTGAATCGCAAGTACATCGCGCGGCTGGCCGGCAGCACGAGCGCCACCCCGACGGCTCCAGTCACCCTGGGAGGCATCTCGCGCACCGCCGGGGGCGCCGTCGGCTTCTCCATTCCCACCCAGCCGGGGCTCACCTATTTCCTGGAGAAAACCAGCGACCTGGGCACGCCAGATTGGGCCAGCGTCGCGTCCGTCACCGGCGACGGCACCACGAAATCGCTCGAAGCCCCCGCCAGCGGCCAGGCCGGATTCCTCCGCATCCGAGTGCAACGCTGAAGGCGACCCGAGCCGCACCAGGATCCCCAAGACCGTCGCACCGACCCACTCCCCGGGACGGTGCTGGCGTCAAAGTCAAGCTCCCCCATCCTATGCCGGTTGGCGGGGCGGTTGACAGGTCACCCGCTTTCCGGCAGTACCCGCGGAACGCACAGGCGCCAAAGGCGACTCCTGAAAAGGCGGTCGCCGCGGGGGAACCACTCTCGTTCCGGGCAACCGGAACAGGGGCGAACCGGGATCACCAGTCCCGGGGGTCACTTTCCAGACCCAGCCCGACAGCTCACCTCGCCGGCGATGGAAGGGACTGTGCCCGGTGCCCGCTGACGATTCCGCTCCCCAACCGGGAACGGTTTCCGCGCGTGCCTTGGGCACGGTGACGGTCCGCCGTCCGCCCGTTGCGACTACGCAGATGATCACAGAACCCTCGCGGCGTCGGCAACTGGGCCTGGCCCTCGGAGCCCTCGGCGTCGTCTACGGCGACATCGGCACCAGTCCGCTCTACGCGATGCGCGAGGCGTTCCACGGCGCCCACGCCCTCCATCCCACCCGCGCCACCGTTCTGGGGGTGCTGTCGGCCGTCATCTGGACGCTCATCCTGATCGTCTGCGTGAAGTACCTCACGGTGGTCATGCGCGCGAACAACCGCGGGGAGGGCGGGATTATGGCGCTCCTGGCGCTGACGTTGAGTCATCTCAAAGTCCCTTCCGCCCGTGGCCCCCTCCTGGTGCTGGGCGCTTGCGGCGCCGCGCTCCTGCTCGGCGAAGGCATGATCACCCCCGCCATCACCGTCCTTAGCGCGGTCGAAGGACTCGAGGTCGCCACGCCCGCGTTCCGACGCTTCGTCCTGCCCATCACCATCGTCATCCTCATCGCCCTGTTCGCCGTCCAGCGCGCCGGGACCGGGCGGGTCGGCAAGTTCTTCGGCCCCATCACGCTGGTCTGGTTCCTGGCCCTCGCGGCCCTGGGAATTCGCGGCATCACCTACGACACCAGCGTACTGCATGCCTTCAACCCGGTGCTGGCCCTCGATTTCCTCGTGCACCAGGGCTGGGGCGCCTTCTTCGTGCTCGGCGCCGTCTTCCTCACCGTCACCGGCGTGGAGGCGCTTTATGCCGACATGGGCCACTTCGGTATCGGCCCGATCCGCTTCGCCTGGTTTGCGGTCGTGTTCCCGGCGCTGATCTTGAATTACCTCGGACAGGGCGCCTGGTTGCTCACGCACCCGGCCGATGTGGAAAACCCCTTCTACAACCTCGCGCCGAGCTGGGCCCTGCTCCCGCTGGTGGTCATCGCCACGCTCGCCGCCATCGTGGCCTCCCAGGCCCTCATTTCCGGCGCGTTCTCCATGGCGCGCCAGGCCATGCAGCTCGGGTTCCTGCCGCGGCTCAACGTGAACCACACCTCGTCCACGGAAAGCGGCCAGATCTATGTCGGCGCCGTGAACTGGGTGCTCATGCTCGCCTGCATCGGACTCGTGCTCGGTTTCAAATCCTCCAACGCCCTCGCCGCCGCTTACGGCATTGGCGTCTCGCTCACCATCATGATGACCACGCTGCTGCTCGCGTTCGCCGCGCGGCATGTGTGGAACTGGCCAATCCCCCGCATCGTCATCATGATCGGCGCCTTCCTCTCCCTGGAAGTGGTCTTCTTCGCCGCGAACTCCATCAAGTTCGACGACGGCGGATGGTTCCCGGTCACCATCGGCGCCCTGGTCTACCTCGCCATGGCCACCTGGTTCCGCGGGCGCCGCGCCGTGCTCGACCACCTCCTCGCCGGCGCGCTGCCGCTCACCGAGTTCATCCGCGACCTGCAACGCAAGCCGCCCACACGCGTCGCCGGCACCGCCGTGTTCCTCACCGGGAATCCCGATGCCACTCCGGGCGCGCTGCTCCACAATCTCAAACATAACAAGGTCCTCCACGAGGCCGTGGTCATCCTCCGCTTCGCCGTGGGCGATTTCCCCTACACCCGCCCCGAGGACCGCATCCGCATCGAAAAACTCCCCATCGCGTTCTACCGCGTCACCGCCTCGTTCGGCTTCATGGAGTTCCCCGACCTCGATATCGTGCGCGAATACTGCGCCCGCGAAGGTCTCGCCATGGATCCCATGCGCACCACCTACTTCCTCGGCCGGGAAACCATCCTGCCCACCCGACGACCCGGCATGGCGCGCTGGCGCAAATTCCTCTTCGCCTTCATGTCGCGCAACGCACAGCAGGCCACCGCCTTCTTCCGCATCCCGCCCAACCGCGTGGTCGAACTGGGCATGCAGGTGGAGATCTGATTCATTGACCCGGCCCGCCATCCGCGGCCAGGTCCATGCCCGATCTCGTCCTCTCCGATAAACTGCTCGCCGGCCTCGCCGGCTGGGAAGTGGTCAAACAGGCGCGCACCATCGTCGCCGAAAACCGCGTCCTGAGCTCGAGCTGGGAACCCCCGCTCCTCCGCGGCGTCGTGCAGTCCGGCACCACCTCCTACCGCGCCGGCCTCGCTATCCGCCGCGAAAACGATGCCGAGAACCTCTGCACCTGCCGCCAGTCGCGCGAGTGGGGCACCCTCTGCCCTCATTCCATCGCCGTCGGACTCCACTACCTCAAACCCACCCCGCCCCCCGCTCCCACTCCCTCTTCCGCCCCCCAAGCTCCCCCCTCCCGCTCCTCGCCCCGCCCCAACTCACCCCCTGCCGCCCCCACGCGTGATGTGCGCCGCCTCACTCGCGCCACCGCCGAATCCCCCGGCGAACCGCTCGAACTGCACATCGTCTTTCCGCCCAACCTCGGCGACGGCCTCGCGCGCGGCAAAGCCACGCTCTTCATCGAAGGCACTTGGCGCAAACGTTCACTGCCCCTCACCTCACTGCCCCTCGACCAGGCCTTCCAACTCTCCCCGCAGGACGCCGCCCTGCTTGATGCCCTCGAACTCCTCGCGGGCGGCGATTCGCCGTCCATGCTGGCCCTCGGCCCCGCCGACCTCGTCACCCTCCTCGACCTCCTCGCCGGTCACCCCCGACTCACCTTCGGCAAAACCCGCGCCGTCACCGTGGACCCCACCCCGTGGCGCGCCCCGCTGCGCGCGCGCCTCCAAGAGAACGGGGAAATCCTCCTCCAACTCAAACCCCTTCCCAAACCGCCCGTCTTCATCCCCGGCGCCACCCCCTGGCTGCTCCTCGACTCCACCTTCCAACCCCTGCGCCTCCCCCCCGGCGCACTCCCGGCCCTCGGCGGCCCCCTTCGTATCCCCCGCGCCCAGGTCCCCACCTTCGTCTCCGCCTCCCTCCCGGAACTCGAACGCGCCACCGACTGGGAAGCCGATTTCACCGCGACTAGCTTCGAAGTGGTCCAGCAGGCGCCCCGCTTCCACCTGCACCTCGCCGGCGGCCTCGCCCGGCTCACCGCGCGCCTGAGCTGGGCCTACGGCGCCCGCCTCTTCCAGGCCGGTGCCCTCCCCACCGCGGAATCCGCCTGGCAACCCGACCCCTCCCACCCGCGCCGTTATCTTGGTCGCGACCTGGCCGCCGAAGCCGCTGCCCTCGAACGCCTGCGCCGTGCCGGATTCCACGGCCCACTCGCTCAAGGCGAGTTTGACCTGGCCGGACAAAACCCCGTTCTCACTTTCTTCGCGCGCGACTACCAGCGGCTGCAAAAGGAATGGACGGTCGAACTCGAGGAACGCCTCGAACGCTCCACCCAGCAAAACCTCGAACACATCGAACCCCGCATCGCGATCTCCTCCTCCGGGGTCCAATGGTTCGACGTGCAGGTCAGCTACGCCGGCTCGCAAGGCACTTCCCTCCCCGCCGCCGAAGTCCAACGCCTGCTGCGCGGAGGACAACCCTTCACCCGACTGAAGAACGGCAAATTCGCGCTGCTCGACACCGGCGCCGTCGAGGAACTCGAGCAAATCCTCGTCGACACCGCGCCCGAACAGCACGCGGGCGCCTACCGCATGAACCAGGCCCAGGCCGGGTTCATGGACGCTTCCCTGCGGGCGCTCGGCCACGAGCCCGCCGCCCCCCCCGCCTGGCGGCAACACGCGCGCCAGATGTCCGGTGCCGTGCCCCTGGAATGTCCGCCCCTCGGTCCGCTCCAGGACATCCTCCGCCCTTACCAGCGCCTCGGCGTGGCCTGGATGCTGTTCCTCCGCCAAAACCGCTTTGGCGGCATTCTCGCCGATGAAATGGGCCTCGGCAAAACGCTCCAAACCCTCGCCCTGCTCCAGCACACACGCACGCACGCTGCCGCCGCGGACCGCGCCCCCTGCCTCGTGGTCTGCCCCACGTCGCTGGTCTCCAACTGGGAACTCGAAGCCCGTCGCTTCACCCCCAACCTCCGCAGCCTCGTGCTCGACGGCCCCCAACGCCACGCGCGCTTCGAGGAACTGCGACGTCATGATCTCGTCATCACCAGCTACGCCCTCCTGCGTCGGGATCTCGATCGCTACCGCGGTATCGAGTTCGACACGGTCGTGCTCGACGAAGCCCAGCACATCAAGAACCGCCAAACCCAGAACGCGCAGGCGGTCAAAACCATCCGGGCCCGCCACCGACTCGTCCTCACCGGCACGCCCATGGAGAACTCCGTCCTCGATCTCTGGAGCATCTTCGATTTCCTCATGCCCGGATATCTCGGCGCCGCCCAGGACTTCCGCGAACGCTACGAGGTGCCCATCACCCGCGAACGCGACGCCGCCTCCCAACAACGCCTCGCCCGCCGCATCCGCCCCTTCCTCCTCCGCCGCCTGAAACGCGACGTGGCCCCCGAACTGCCAGCCCGCATCGATCAGGTCGTCTGGTGCGATCTCACCGAAAACCAGGCGCGCACCTACCAGCAACTGCTCGACGCCACGCGACGCGAAGTCCTCGAAGCCGTCGGCGCCCAAGGCCTCGCCAAGTCCCGCATGCTGGTCCTTACCGCCCTGCTCCGGCTCCGTCAGGTCTGCTGCGACCTCCGACTCCTCGGACTCGAATCCACCCCGGATGCCTCGTCCGCACCCGCCGCCGCCCCCAACGCAGCGGCCGACGACGACGCCGATGCCAGCGCCAAGGTCACCGCGTTCTCCGAACTGCTCGAGGAAGTGCTCGACGGCAATCATCGGGTCCTCGTCTTCAGCCAGTTCACCCGGATGCTTGGCCTGCTGCGCGAATCCCTGGACCAGGCCGGCGTCCGCTACTGCTACCTCGACGGCTCCACCACCGCGCGCGGCGAGGAAGTGGCCCGCTTCCAAAATACGGCCGATATCCCCGTCTTCCTGATCAGCCTCAAGGCAGGCGGCGTCGGCCTCAACCTCACCGCCGCCGACACGGTCATCCACTTCGACCCTTGGTGGAACCCCGCGGTGGAAGACCAGGCCACCGACCGCGCCCATCGCATCGGCCAAAACCGCGTCGTCACCAGTTACAAACTGGTTACCCGCGGAACGGTCGAAGAGAAAATCGTGGAACTCCAGAACCGGAAACGCGATGTCCTGCGCGGTCTGCTCACCGACGAAGAACAACTCTCCACCTCGCTCTCCTGGGACGAAATCCAATCCCTCCTGGCTTGAACCCCCGCCCGACGGCCTGTCGCGACCCGTCCCGTCAGATGTAGTACATCTTGTCCTTGTCGCCGCCGTCCTCGACCAACTGCTGGATGGTGATCCCGTCGAGCGCCCCATCCACCGCCGCTTGAATGCGGCGCCAGGCCGCGCGCAACTCCGGCGGGCACTGCGGATCGTGAATGGCCGGTGTGTCGAAACCCTGGCCATGCACACACCGGATCAAATCGCCCATGCTGATCTGCGCCGCCGGCCGTGCGAGTTGGTATCCCCCCTCCTTCCCGCGATGACTGCGCACGATGTTCTGCGCCTTCAACTCCAACAGAATCTGCACCAGGTAGTTCGAGGGGATCCCCTGTTCCGCCGCCAAAACCTCCACCGGCGTCGGTGCCCCGTTCCCTTCACGGCGCGCCAACCCCAGCACCGCGCGCGCCGCATAATCGCTTTTCACCGACAGCTTCACAGGCCCACAGGCTAGACCGCGACCAGAGCGAGTCACAAGGGCGCCGTACTCGGACCCCGAGCCGTCACCCGATCCTTCGCCGCCTGCTGCCGCCATCGCGCCAGCACCAGTCCCGCCAGGAGCACCATGCCCCCCGCCACCTGGGCGCCCGTCAGCGATTCCCCCAGCCACCACCACCCCGCCACGGCCGCCACGACCGTCTGCAACAATAAGGTCAGCGAGGCCACCCCGGCCGGCACCAAACCGAACCCGTACGTGATCAATCCCTGCCCCGCCACCTGCGCCGTGAGCGCCAACCCCAGCAACACCCCCCAACCCCTCGCCGAACCCGGCCACAAGGTCTCCCCCAACACCGTCGAATAAACCCAGAGCGCCACGGCGCTGATCGCCGAGGAGATGAACAACAACCGGCTCGGCCCCAAGTCCCGACCCAATCGCGCCACGCACAACTGGTACCCGCCATAAAACAGGGCCGTCACCAGCGATAACAAATCCCCCCGCCAATGCTCGGTGCCCGCGGAAAAACTCGCCCCGGTCAGCCACCAAGCCCCACCCAAGGCCAGCCCCGCCGCCACCCAAAACCAACCATCCGGCCGTTCGGCAAAGAACCACCAGGCCCCCACCGCCACCACGATCGGCGCCAGATTGGCCAACAGACAGGCGTTGGCCACCGACGTCCTCTGGATCGCCAAGTGCCAGGTGCCAAGATCCAGCGCAAACAAGACGCCCGCCGCCACCAGCCAGATCTTCAGGAGCCTCGCCATCCGCCTGGCATCCTGGCACGACGGCGCCCTCCGCTCCCGCCCGGCCAGCGCCGCCAGAAAAGGAAGCGAGAGCGCCAACCGCCAAAACGCCGTGGCCACCGGTCCCACCTCCGACCAGCGCACCCACAAGGGCGCGATCCCGATGCACGCCGCTCCGATCACCAGCGCCACAAAACCGCGCCAATCCGTGACGCGCCTGCTCATGCCCGCGTGAGCTTCTGCACCACTTGCTCCGCGGTCAGACCGGTGATCTCCACCACCTTCTTCCGCGCCGACGCCCCACGCACCAACACCACCGCGCCGCGCCGACATTCCAAGGTCTCAGCCAGCAGACGGCACACCGCCTCGTTGGCCGCGGAATCCACCGGCGGCGCCGTCACCCACACTTTGAGCTCCGTTCCCTCCGGCTCCCCCACGGCATCGCGACTGGCGCGCGGCTGGACCTTGAGCTGAAGCCGAACCCCGGTGGCACTCGGTTGGATGAAAGCAGGCAAACCCATGCGGCGCCCCGCTGATGCGGCCGAAACCCGGGACAGCTCAAGCGAAATCCC
>JADLFD010000596.1 GCA_020845805.1 Verrucomicrobiales bacterium
GCGGTGGCGGCGTGGCGAGTGTAACGCACGCCCAGCGGCAGCCCTGCGGCGGCGTTGTCCTGCTCGAAATCTCCGGTGGAAAAGAGGTAGGTCGACAAGAGATCGGTTTTCTCGTCGAGCACCAGGGTTGCCTGGTTGAGCCAATTCCACGTTTGACCCTCATAAGGAATGATTTCCTCCCCGTTCCGGGCTCCAGAGAGACTTCGGCTGGTTGTCCAGGTGGCTGAAGTGGAAAGATGCAGTCGTGACCACGGAGTAAGGACGAAGGCGCCGCCCAGGGTGTGGGCGTCGTATTCACCGCTGCGAGTTTCGGCGCCGGGATTGAAGAGCGGAGGATCGACCGAGGTATCCGACCACCCGTCCGTGAGCGTCCGAAAGTCGGTGCTGGCCAGCGCGTATCGGAAGGTGGCTTTGAGCCAGCGCAGGGGCTGGAGCACCAGCCGGGTGTCGAGTTCATCCGTGACCGTGTCACGCGCGCGGATGAAGGCGGGGTATCCATTCCCCGAACCGAGGAGGTCCAGATCTCGCAGATGACTGTACTCGTTCTCGCGGTCGCGATGGCGGTACTTGGCCTGGAGGCTGATTGCTTTCCAGGGGGAAACCGTGAATCCGGCCTCGGCATCCCAGAGCGAACCGTCGTCCTCGGAGTCGCGCAGGAAGGAGGGGGTGCCATCGGAAAGCCCCTCCTCGAACTGCGAATAGGTCTCCTGTTGGAAGCGGGTTTCCGCGAACAGGACGGTGGAGGGAATGCCGGTGTAGCGCAGCCCAACCGTTTCGTCGGTGGCCGCACGGTCGAGGTTGGAATCGAACGCGGTGGGGGTGAGGTACGCGCGTCCGAGCGCGAAGGATTCCTGGCGGGTCCACTCGGCCTGAACGCCGGCATGCAGAAGCAGGTCGTTCCACGGGCCGGCCATGAGGTTCCCGTTGGCCACGTGGGATTGGCGGCGGATCGAGATATCCCCGGCCGCGACATCGAGCGAGGGCGGCGTGGAAGGATCGGACGGAACGAAACTCTCCAGGCTGAAACCGCCGGCGTCCTTGAGCCGGGAGTAGAGATAGCCCGCGGAGAGGTAGAGCCAGTCGCGCACGTTACGTTCCAGCCGCAGGACGTTGGAAGCGCGCCAGTAATCCTGTTCGTCGCGGGTGCGGGTACCGAAATCAAAGGGGAGCGACGCGGTCGGGAGCTCCGTGCGGAGCTGGTCCTGGGTGTGCCACTCCAACTGCGCCAGGTCGGAGATCGTCAGACCGCGCCAGTCATGCCGCAGGTCGAGCGTGATCTGGTGGGTGTCTTCCTCGACCTGGCGGCGGCCGGGAAACACGTTGCGCTGCAGACCACCCACGGCAAGCCCGCCCCAGTTCAGGGTGGCCTCGGACCCGTCGCGCCAGTGCAAGTCATAGGCCAATCGCAGCCGCGGCCAGTCCGGGAGTTCCAGTCCCGTCTCCAGCGTGGCGTGCCGATGCCGGATGACGAGGTCGTCGGCGAGGCTGGGCGCAGCCAGGGCGAAAGGCGCATAATACCCGCCCGTGTCGTCCGAGAAGCGCGCGAATTCCCGATAGTCGAGTCGGACCCAGCCAAGCTGGTCGCGTTCGACGCGCGCCGAGAACCGATAGTCCCCGGAGGCGCTCAGGGCGCGCCCGCTGATTTCGGCGCGCGTGCGCGGATCGAGTTCGTACTTGAGCGAAAACTCGCTCAGGCCGCCGCCCCAACCTTCGCGGAGTCCGTAGTGCTCACGGAACCGGCCCTCGTTGCCGCTGACCGCGAAGAACTGCACGGCCGTGGTGACCGAGGCGGTCACCGTGGGGCCGGACGCCGCGGCGTCACCGCGGGCGCCCTGGTCGATCCAGGCGCGGAGGATTCCGATTTCCTGAGGCGTCAGCGGCTCCCCTTTGCCGAGGGGTGGCATCTCCATGTCTTCCACCTGCCGGGCGACAAAATGGATCAGTCGGCTGCGCGCACTATCTCCAGCGATGATGGAGGGGGCGTTATCCCCCGAACTCACCGCGAGCGCCGGCGAATCGAGACGATACCCAGCCTTGGGCCGCTCGGCCCCGTGACATTTGAGGCAGGCTCGTTCGAGCAGCGGCTGGATGTCGGTCGAGAAAGCCACCGGCCGCCCCACGGCGGGGGGAAGCTTAGAGGGGTCAATTTCAGCGGCGTTTCCGGGTTGGGGGAGGCCGGCCAAAGTGGCCAGCAAAGCCCATGGAAGTCCCGTCGAACGGAAGCGGTCAGGGGAACCGGGCAGGTGCATGGGTCTCAGTCCTCTCCTTGGTTGGGCCGACGTCGGGGCACCGGTCAGTACAGCATCTTGGGTTGAAAATTGGATCCGTGGACCGCGGTGTGACACCCCGCGGACCAGCAGGACCCCATGCCGAGCAGAGATTTGTGATCGACCTTCCCGATCCAAACCCCGCCGGTGCCGCTGGCCACCTGCGAATGGCACTTGAGGCAGAGATTGGCGTCCGGTTCCCCTAGCAGCTTGCGGTTGACCGCGCCGTGGGGTTGATGGCAGGCGGAACAACCTTCGCGCATGGCTTCATGCTCGAACACGAAGGTGCGGGCCTGTTCGCGGTGGCAAGAGGCGCATTGCTCGTTCTGGCGCGCCATGCCGAGCAATCCTCCGGATGGCTTGAAGATGTCCCGCGCGTGCGGGTCATGGCATTGCACACAGTTCATGTGCCCCTCCGTCACCGGATGATGCGAGGGCAGGCGGAACTGCATGTGCACATCGAAATGACACTGGAAACAAGCCTGCGGGTCTTTGCCCGGGTTGATGATCAGCTGGGCGCGTTCCCGAGGGGCTTCCACGTGACGACTGCCCGGTCCGTGGCAGGTCTCGCAACTCGTGCCGCCCGGCTTCGAGATATCTTCAAGATGCACCTCGTGATGGATGCTGCCCTGAAATGACTTCGTGTAGTTGGTATGGCAATAAAAGCACTGCTGGTTGCCCACGTACGTGGCCCCCGGGATCTGGACGGGGATCAGGGCGGTGCGCTGGACGGTGGAACAGGAGATGGCCAGGCCCGCGAGCCCCATCATCAGCGTGGTGATTCCCGCCACCCACAGTTTGTTGTGACTCCACATGGTGTGCGTTCGTGCCGGCCGGTTGGGTTCTCCGCACGAGCTACTGCCTCCCAAGCCAAGCCGGAGTCAGTCAAGGAGTTGGGTTTCCGGACGGGCGCCGGAAGGTAACGGAGCCACGCACGCGCCTGCAATGGTGGTTTTCGGAACGGCCAAAGGAGGATCGCCCCAACGCGCCCCGTGTTGGCGCGAGAGTTCCGGCCCCCGTCTCGGCCGAGGCGAGTAACGCCTTCGTGAGGTCCCGCGAAGTGGATCCCGCGTTGCGTACCGCGCGCCACCGGGTAGAAACCCCACGATGCATCGAGCTCTCGTTCCGGTTCTGGTTTCCGCCCTGACTCTCGTCCTCGCGTCGGGACGAGCCGCAGGCGCGGAAGTGGCGTTGGTCCCCATCGCGGACACTTGCGTGTTCGCCGTGGCGCCCAGCAACAGCATGGGGGGCTCGCTCTCGCTGGCGGTGGGAGGCAACGGGAAGAAGCAACCGGGTCGCGGCTTGATCCGCTTCGACCTGGCCCCCGCACTTCCCGCAGGAGCCACGGTCACGGCCGCCCGCCTCGTGCTCCAGATCACCAAGGACCCGGGATCCGCACCCCCCTCCACGTTCCACCTGCACCGCCTGTTGGTTCCCTGGACGGAAGGCCGGGGGACCGGAAACACCGGGAGCAAAGCCGTGGCGGGTGAGGTCACCTGGAGTCATCGCATCTTTCCGGACACGAAATGGTCCGCGGACGGCGGGCAGGAGGGGGTGGATTATGTGGCAATACCAAGTGCGGTGGTGGCGATGCAGGACGCTGGGGAATACGTCCTGAGCGGGCCCGGGCTGGTGTCGGATGTGCAGCGGTGGATCAGCGATCCCGCCTCGAATCAGGGTTGGATCCTGGTGAGCGACCTGGAAACCACGGCGTTCACGGCGCGCCGCGTGGCGAGCCGCGAAGATGCCGCCCGAGCCCCGAGCCTGATCCTGGAATTCACCCCCAACGCAGGGCCTGGGCCGCTCGACGTTCACCGCGAGAACGGGCGTCTGGTGGTGGGGTTCGCGGCTGCGGCCGGCAACGTGTACGAGTTCCAGTCGAGGGAACCCGGGTCGGGGGAAGCCACGTGGCGGGTGGACCTACGGGAGACGGTGAAGCTGCAAGGCCGCCGTCTCACGAACTCCTACGCGCTGGACGAAAGCCCGGCTCGATGGATCCGCGTGGTGGATGTGGCGGACGTGGACTGACCCGGGAGCATGGAACGTGACACACCGCGGCCGACGCCGGGTCATGGCGTGGTGGCCTGCGCTTCCACGTGGAAGGCCACATCGAATGGTGGGGAATTCGTGCCGGAATATTTGGAAGGGCGAGGTGTTCCCGCATCGTCCTGCCGGTCCGAACCAAGGGCGTAAATCAAGAATCCGGTGGGACGCGCGGCGAAACGCAACGGCTGGCCGGTGTAGGGATCGGGTGGCGCTGCCGCGAGCATCTCCGCCGCCAGTCTGGTCAGCGAATCGCCGTCCAGGGCAGGCTGTCGGATCCGCCGCGATTGGAGGGCGACGGCGGCGAGGGCCGCTCTACGTCTTGCTTCGAGCCGTGCGAATTTGTCCGAGGCGTTGGCCAGGCCGGGCATGAGCATCCGCGTCATGAACTTGGGAGGGAATTCGCGCGCCTTCTTCTCCAGCCGTTCAAAAATGCGTTGGAAGTCATCGCGGACGGCGAAGTCGGATTGTTCAGCGCACACGAGGCACTCGGCGAACGCCTCGGCGATGAGCCGGAGGTCGGCGTCCCGCAGTCCCACGCTCCCCAGCAGGCGCAGCGTCATGCGGACGGACTCTTCGTCGCTGAGTTCGCCCGGATTGGAAGCTTCGGAGGCGGGCGGTTCGGCGGCGGAGAGGGCGGATTCCGGGCTGGCCTGGAAGAGGTGGTACACCATGACGCGTTCTCCGAGAAATGCGCGCTTGAGTCCGTCGTGGGCCTTCAGGGTTTCGAGCAGGGCCGCGAGACGTTGGAGCTGGGTGTCATCGGGATGGCCGAAGGCGAGCACGCGCTCGGTGGAGGTCAGCACCATGTCGTACAAGGAGACACGGACGAGCTGGCCGAGGATCAGGGGGTCGCGTTCGAGCCAATGCCCGAGCTGCGCGATCGTCTCCGTCGCTGAGAGCGCGCGTCCGAGATCACCTCGATCGAGGGCGACGATGGCCTCAATGCGAAGCCAGGCGCCCGTTTTGCGCAGCGCTTCCAGGTGCGGGAGCAAGGCGTTCCAACCGTCCTGCATGCGGATGGGAGCGCGGAACTCCGGACGCTGCAGGGCCGCCGGCAGGGCGGCGAGGGCTGCTGCTTTGGTTTCCAGGAAGCGAGCGGCTGCGTCGCGCGCCTTCGGACTCAGCTCGTTGGTATGGCTCATGGCTCCGGCCGAGCCCAGCACTGGAAGCGCG
This sequence comes from Verrucomicrobiales bacterium, assembly GCA_020845805.1. GTDB lineage: Bacteria > Verrucomicrobiota > Verrucomicrobiia > Limisphaerales > CAIMTB01 > CAIMTB01. The sequence continues at coordinate 5,487 of JADLFD010000596.1, forward strand.
GGGTCGTAGGACTCTTTGCGCGCGCGAGGCAGGGTGCGCGCGCCCTGGCGGAACGCGGACCACAAGGGCGGGTCTTCAAGGGACCAAATGGCTTCCAGCGCGACGTAGGCATTCCGTTCGTCGGGCACCGGCGGGTAGGTAGCCATCAAGTCTTCGACCGTGAGGGGTTCACCTCGTGCCCGAGCCTCCGCATCGAGACGAGCCAGCGCTTGGGCGTTGTCGCGCCGCCAGAGGAGGTGCCAGACGAGCAAACCCAAGAAAAGGACCAGGGGCCCGAAGATCAGGATGCGAAACACGATTCGCCTGCGGCGCTCATGGGGCAGGGGTGGAGGCGGGCGTGTCATGGTGGGGGAGAGAAGGAGGGGGGGCCGACGGCATCGGAGCCCAACCCGGCACGGGCCGCAAGGGGGGATCCGCGGGCAGGGGCAGGGGCCGGGGCCGATTGACGTGCACGGGGCCGGACTTCTACGGTGGCGAGGTGATTCCCCGGGGCGAGCTGTCATCAGGTGCTTGGAACAGGGGTTCGAGCGCGTTCACCCTCATCGAGTTGCTCGTGGTGATCGCGATCATCGCCATTCTCGCCAGCCTGCTGCTGCCCGCGCTGGCCAAGGCGAAGGACAAGGCCCATCAGATCGCCTGTCTCTCGAACCTCAAGCAGCAGGGATTGGCGACGCAACTCTACGTCGACGACCACGACGATCGGCTCCCCTTCGCCTGGGGAAACAGCCACGACCCCAACGCCAACAATTTCCAAACGCTGCTGGTGCGCTATGTGAAGAGCCGCGCGTTCCAGGCTGGATCAGGCACGACGAACAGCGATTTCGCGGACAACGTGTTCCGGTGTTCGACGCGGCTGCGGGAGAACCACTACCGGCAGTTCCGCACGTACACGGGGACGGGAAACCCGTGGAAGATCAGCTACGGCATGAACCAGTACACGTCGACCAACTTCCCCAACACCGGCGGCCAATTGCCTTCCGCCCGGACGCATAAGTTGGCCGTGGTCCGGGAACCCACCGCCACCGTGCTGATCGCGGACTTGTCCTATGAGCTGAATCATCCCGCGATCATCCAACTGGGTCGGCAGGCGGACGGCACCTATGATGTCGGGTACAAGCACGGGAACCGCCATCCCCACGGCCGCGCGAACATGGTGTTCATGGACGGACATGTCAGTGCGGTGGGCGCGCGGCAGACCAACGGCCTGGTGATGGATTTCGCGCGGTGAGCGAACCGGGGGAGCCGGCGCTGTCTTGCCTCCGGCCCCCGCTGGTCCTAAGACTCCGCGCGCGATGCTGGATATCAAACTTGTGCGTGACCGTGCGGACCACGTCCGCGAGCGGTTGGCCACCCGGGGAGCCGGGGATGAAACGAAGATCGATGAAGTCTTGGCGCTGGACGCCGAGCTTCGCACCGCGCTGTCCGAGGTGGAGGGTCTGAAGGCGCGCCGCAACGCCGCCTCCAAGGAGATCGGCGCGTTGATGGGCCAGAAGAAGCTCACCGAAGCCGAGGCACGCAAGGGCGAGGTGCGGGAGATCGGCGATCGCATCACCGCCCTGGATCGCCAGCGCGCGGAACTGGAGGCGCGCCGCGACGAGATCCTGCTGCAACTGCCCAACCTGCCGCACGCCAGCGTGGCCCTCGGCCGCACCGCCGAGGAGAATCCAGTCATCCGGACCTGGGGCACCCCGGTGCAGCACCCGTTCAAGCCCAAGTCCCATGTGGAGCTCTGCGAGAAGCTGCGCCTCGTGGATTTTGCGCGCGGGGCGAAGCTGTCCGGCAGCGGGTTCCTGCTCTACACCGGATGGGGCGCCCGGTTGGAGCGTGCCTTGATCCAGTACATGCTCGATCTGCACGTGCGCGAGCACGGGTTCACCGAGGTTTCACCCCCCTACCTCGTGGCGGAACATTGCATGGTCGGCGTGGGTCAGTTTCCGAAATTCCGCGACCAGGCCTACGCCGCGCGCGAGGGTCTCGACGACAGTTCCCTGGGCCGTTTGTACTTGGTGCCGACCGCGGAGGCGCCGGTGGCGAACATCCATCGTGAGGAGATCCTGGCTGCCGACCAATTGCCGGTGCGCTACGTCGCCTACAGCCCCTGCTTTCGTGCCGAAGCCGGAGCGGCGGGGGTCGGTACCCGAGGGATGATCCGCGTCCACCAGTTCGACAAGGTCGAGCTGATCAAGATCGTGAAGCCCGAGGACGGTTACGCCGAACTCGAGGCCATGGTGGGCAACGCGGAGCGCATCCTGCAATCGCTCGGCCTGCACTACCGCGTCATCAATCTGTGCACCGGCGACATGGGCTTCGCCAGCGCCAAGACTTACGACCTGGAGTTGTGGGCGCCAGGGCAGGGCGGGTGGCTGGAGGTGTCGAGCTGCTCCAATTGCGAGGATTTCCAGGCGAGGCGGATGCAGCTGCGCTACAAGGATGCCGAGGGTCATAATCGCTTTCCGCACATCCTGAATGGCAGTGGCACGGCACTCGCGCGACTCTTCGTCACCCTGCTCGAAACGCATCAGCAAGAGGACGGTTCGGTGGTGATCCCCGAACCGTTGCGCGCGTACCTGGGAACCGACAGGCTCGTGCCCTGAGGAACCGCGCATGCGCGTCCTACTGGCTTCCAGCGAGCTCAACCCGTTCTCCAAAACGGGCGGACTGGCCGATATGGTCGCCGCCCTGGCGAAGAATCTCGCCGCGGCGGGGCATACCGTGGGCGTGGTGACGCCCCTGTACCGATCCATCTGGGCGCGACATCAGCCACGGCGCATGGACTGGCAGATGACCCTGCCGCTCGGCGCGCGATCCGTCTCACCCGAGATCTGGACCCTCGAGCCGCATCCCGGGCTCACCGTGTACTTCGTGCACGCGCCGGAGTTCTTCGATCGCGACGGAATCTACGGGGATGACAAGGCGGCGTACCCGGACAACGCGGAACGCTTTGTCGCCTTCAGCAAGGCGGTCGTGCACCTGGCGCGGTATCTCCCCTGGCAGCCCGAGGTGTTGCACGTCCACGATTGGCAGGCCGGTCTGGTCCCGCTGCTCGTGCGTCATGCACGCACCGTGGAGGGATGGGCGACCGCCCCGCGCACGGTGCTGACGATCCATAACCTGGCGTACCAGGGAGTGTTTCCCGCCGCCGCCTATGCCCTATCGGGCCTCCCTCCGGATTATTTCCACCTTGCCGGTGCCGAGTTCCACGGGTCGCTCAACCTGCTCAAATCCGGAATCGTTTACGCCGACGCCATCACCACCGTCAGCCCGCGTTATGCACGCGAAATCACCACGCGCGAGTTCGGCGAAGGGCTCGATGGCGTGATCCGTGATCGGCGCACGGTGCTCAGCGGGATTCTCAACGGTGTGGACTACGATGAGTGGCGGACGGAAGGGAATCCGTTTCTGCCGTTCTCCTATTCAGCGGACCATCCCGAGGGCAAAGCCCGCATCAAGGCTGCCTTGCAGGAGGAGGTGGGCCTGCCGGTTCGCGGGGATGTCCCGCTCTTCGGCACGGTCGGGCGGCTGGCGGACCAGAAGGGCGTGGATATCGCCCTGGGAGCGTTGGAGGAGATGCTCTCCACCCGCATCCAGTTCGTGTCGCTGGGCAGCGGTCAGCCGGAGCTGCAGGCGGCGCTGGGCACCCTCGCCACGCGGCACCCCGACCGTGTGGCGTCACGCGTGAAATTCGATGTGGCCCTCTCCCACCGCATCGAGGCGGCCTGTGATTTCTTCCTGATGCCCTCGCGCTTTGAGCCGTGTGGCCTGAACCAGATGTACAGCCTCCGATACGGCACCATCCCGATCGTGCGCCGCACCGGCGGGCTCGACGATTCGGTCGTCGACTATCGCGACCATCCCGACCGCGCCAACGGGATCAAGTTCGAGCTTTATTCGAGTCGTGCGCTGGCCAAAGCCATGCGCAAAGCCCTCGCCTTGTACGGCAACGCAGAATGGATGTCGTTCTACCGGCAGAACGGCATGCGCACCGACTTCTCCTGGGATCGCACCCGACGCGATTACGAGGCCCTGTACGTGGGCGCGTCCTGAAGCCGTCCCGGCAGGGACGGACGTTGCCCCGCCCTCCCGAGCGCCCCTGTCCCAAGACGTCCGCTTCCGCGGTGACTCACTCCCGTCTCCCTGATAGCCTCGGGCCGTGGTGCCTTCGTGTGATTCCATAGAGTCGGTGCTCGACGACCTTCGACAGGGCAAAATGGTGATCGTGGTGGACGACGCCGACCGCGAGAACGAGGGGGACCTCGTGGTGGCCGCCGAGAAGGCCACGCCCGCGGCGGTCAATTTCATGGCCCGGTACGGTCGCGGCCTGATTTGCGTGCCCGCCACCTCGGAGCGGCTGACCCAGCTCGGCATCGACCGCATGGTCGCTCAGAACCGTGAGTCCTTCCGCACCGACTTCCAGGTGAGCGTCGACGCGGCCGCGGGCATCACCACCGGAATCAGCGCCGCCGATCGCGCGCGAACGATCCAGGTGATGGCGGATCCCACTGCCGTGCCGGGGGATCTGGTCCAGCCCGGCCACATCTTCCCGCTCCGCGCCAAGCCGGGTGGGGTGCTCCAGCGGGCCGGGCACACCGAGGCCGCCGTGGATCTGGCGCGCCTGGCTGGGTGCCGACCGGTGGCGGTGATCTGCGAAATCATGGCCGACGACGGCACCATGATGCGGTTGCCCGCGCTGCGACGCTTCGCGCGCCGGCACAAGCTGCGCATCGGTTCCATCCAGGACCTGATCGAATACCGCCGGACCCGGGAAAAGCTCATCGAACGGGTGGAAACCATCCAAATGCCCACGGTCTACGGCGAGTTCCAGCTCACCCTCTACCGCACCGCCACCGATGGACAGCACCACGTCGCGCTGGTGCATGGCGACGTACGGGGAAAACCCAATGTCCTGGTGCGCGTCCATAGCGAATGCCTCACCGGCGATGTGTTCGGATCCCTCCGCTGCGACTGCGGCCCGCAACTTCACGATGCGCTGCGGGCGATCGCCGACGCCGGCCGAGGGGTCGTGGTCTACATGAGGCAGGAGGGACGCGGCATCGGCCTCGGCCCCAAGATCCAGGCCTACAAGCTGCAGGAAAACGGGTTGGATACCGTCGAGGCCAACCTGAAACTGGGCTTTCCCATGGACCTCCGGGAATATGGCATCGGCGCGCAGATCCTCGTCGACCTGGGACTGCGCAAGATCCGGCTCCTGACCAACAACCCCAAAAAGGTGGTCGGACTGGAGGGGTACGGACTCGAGATCGTCGACCAGGTGCCCATCCGGGTGCGGCCAAACCCGCACAACCGGCGCTACCTGAAGACCAAGCGCGAGAAGCTCGGCCACTTGCTCTGAGCCGGCCTTCCGGGGGATGCTTCGCGCGCCATGTTGAAACGCACTCGGAAGCCTTCCTCCTCTCCTCTCTTCACCCGGGTGGCCATCGTGGCCTCCGAGTACAATCGGAAGCACGTCGACGGCATGGTGGATCAGGCGCTGCGTTTCCTGCGCGAAGCACGGGTGGAAGTGGACACTTTCCGGGTTCCGGGCGCCTTCGAGATTCCGGTGGTGGTCGAGAGCGTGGCCGGACAGGCCGGCCGTCCCTGGTCGGCCGTGATCGCGCTGGGCGTGATCATCCGGGGGGAAACCGCGCATGCCGACCTGGTGGGGCAGGCAGTGACCTCGGCCCTCATGGAAACCAGCGTGCGTCATCGCATCCCCATCATCCACGAAGTCCTGCTGCTCGGCTCCAAGGCGCAAGCCGACGTGCGTTGCCTGGATCCCCAGTTCAATCGCGGCGGGGAGGCGGCGCAGACGGCCCTGGCGATGGTCCGTCTCATGCGCCGGCTGCACGGCGAACCGGGCCGGCGCGCCTGACAGGGCGCTTTGACGATGCCGAATAGAAGCAGCTCTTCTACTTCTGAGCGTGGAAACAAATCACTTGCTCCCATCATGCCTCCCTGCTACCCGGAGCGGGTGTCAGGATCCGATCCTGACGACTGACATGACACACACTCTCAAGGTTCTGGCTGGCGCCCTGATCGTCGCCAGCGTCGCGACCGCTCAAGCGGGCGACATCACCGGCAAAGTCACCCTCAAGGGAACCCCTCCTGCGGAGAAGGCTCTCCCCCTCGATCCTGCCTGCGGCAAGCTCTGGCCCAACGAGAAGCCCAAGACTCGCTTCTTCGTGACCGGCGCCGACAACGGCCTCGCCGAAGTGCTGGTATACCTCAAGGGCGGCGACCTGAAGCCCGACGCAGCGGCCAAGCCGGCGCTGCTCGACCAGAAAGGCTGCGAATACGTCCCCCACATCCTCGGATTGCAGACCGGTCAGAAGCTGATCGTGCGCAACTCCGATCCCGTGCTGCACAACGTGCACGGCACGCCCAAGATCAACAAGGAGTTCAACCTCGCCCAGATGGCGGGCGGCAAAGACATCGAGCGCACCTTTGAATCCTCCGAGGTTTTCGTGCGCATGAAGTGCGATGTGCATGTCTGGATGTTCTCCTACGTCGGCGTGCTGCCGCACTCGTACCACGCGGTCACGGACAAGGACGGGAATTTCAAGATCAGCGGCGTGCCAGCCGGCAAGTACACGCTCGTGGCGGCCCACCGCAAGTCGCACGGATCGGAAGAGAAAGCCCTGACCCAGGAGATCACCGTGGGTGATGCGGCGGTCTCGGCGAATTTCACCGTCGAAGTTGCCGCGGCACAATAGGACGAGCCGCCGCCCTCTCGCGATCACTCCACGATCCAACTCAGGTTTGTCAGAACCGCCGGGGGTTGCACCTCGGCGGTTCTTTTTGAGGAGATGCGTTTTTCCACCCCCATGCCTCCCGCGCTGACCCGTTTCGCGTGGGCGACGGCGCTGGCGACCCTCGGGTTGATCGCGCTGGGCGGGTTGGTGACGTCGCATGGTGTGGGGATGGCGGTCCCGGACTGGCCCACGACCTACGGGTACAACATGTTTCTGTTCCCGATCTCCCAGTGGGTCGGGGGAGTTTTCTACGAGCATACCCATCGGTTGTACGCCTCGCTCGTCGGGCTGTTGACCCTCATTCTGGCCGTCTGGCTTCAGTGGCGATCACCTAGCCGAACCTTGTCGCGCTGGGGTTGGGTGGCCCTCGGACTGGTGGTTCTGCAAGGCGTGCTGGGAGGACTGCGTGTCAACCTGATGATGGATTCCCTCGGCATCGGCCATGCGGCTCTGGCGCAGGCCTTCCTGGTGCTCCTGGTGCTCCTCGCGGTGGCCACCACGCAACGCTGGCAACGGTGGTGTGAATCCGGCCCCTCGGTGGACCCCGCGGTCGGCCGCTGGGTGCTGGGAACCACCCTCCTGATCTTTGTTCAGCTCGTCCTTGGTGCGTCCATGCGGCATCAGCACGCCGGCCTGGCGATCCCGGATTTTCCGCTGGCCTACGGCGGCATCTGGCCGCCCACCGACGCGGCGTTTTTGGATCGCATCAATGCCCTGCGCTCCGACGTCCGGGATTTTCATCCCATCACCGCCGCGCACGTGCATCTGCACATGGCGCATCGCCTGCTGGGGATCGTCCTCGTCGGCTTGGTGGCGATGGCGGCCATGAAACTGCGTCGGGGATTTCGCGGCAGCAACGGTCTTCGAGGGCTGGCCTACCTGTGGAAGGGATTGATTGCCGTGCAGGTCTTGCTAGGCGCCTCGACGGTGTGGTTTAACAAGGCCGCCGATGTCGCGACGGCTCACGTGGTGGTGGGTGCCGCGTGTCTGGCGGTGGGCGCCATCGGCTCCGCGCTATGCGTCGTGGCCGCCCGCCGGGGAACTCTGGCAGACGGACGGAAAGTCGGGTCGCCGGTTTTGTCGCGGGCCGGGGCGCGATCGGATGCCGCGGTCCCCAGCGCTGGATAGCGGAGCGATTCGACCCGGTGCTCCGGACTCGACGCGAGGTCAAAAGGGACAGGCGCACGGATGGATTACCTAGGAATTAACTGATGAAGGCAGCATTAGCCGCAGCAAGGGAGACGTTCACCCCGCTACGCACGCTCATCGCCGTGCTGAGCGAGTTGGCGAAGGCGCGGCTGACCGCCTTGGTGCTCATCACCACGCTCACCGGATTCTTTGTCGCGCGCGGCGAAGCCACCACCTGGCTGACGGGGTTGCACGTGATGCTCGGCACGGCCCTGGTCGCCGCGGGTGCGGCGGCCCTGAATCAGTGGTGGGAGCGCGATCTCGACCGGTTGATGGAACGCACCGCGGGTCGACCGCTGCCTTCGGGGCAAGTGGAACCGGGCTTTGCCCTGGGGCTGGGACTGGTTTCTGCCGCGACCGGAATCGTCTATCTCGCGGCCCTGGTCAACGGACTGACCGCGCTGCTGGGCGCGGCCGCCTTGGTCAGCTATGTGCTGATTTACACCCCGCTCAAGACTCGCACCACCCTGAACACCTTGATCGGCGCGGTGCCGGGAGCGCTTCCGCCCCTGATGGGGTGGGCCGCCGCTCGCGGCGAAATGGGCGCCGGCGGAGTCGCGCTGTTCGGAGTCCTGCTCCTCTGGCAGATCCCGCATTTCATGGCCATCGCCTGGCTCTATCGCGATCAATACGCCCAGGCGGGTTTTCGCATGATGCCGGTGGTGGATCCCGCCGGCCGCGCCACGGGGTGGTGGGCCGTGGTGTGCGCCGCCCTGCTGATCCCGGTGAGTGTGGTGCCGTCGGTGGTCGGGGTCGCCGGTTCCCTCTACGCCCTGGGCGCCCTCTCGATGGGCCTGGCTTTCCTCTGGACCGCCATCCGTTTCACCGCCGAACGCGAGCGGTCGAGAGCGCGGTTGCTTTTCTTCGCCTCGATCATCTATCTACCGCTGCTTCTGGGCTTGCTCATGCTCGACAGCGCCTTGCGATCCGTGGCTTGAACCCCTTTTTTCGACGACCCCACCGCCTCCCATGAGTCATCAAGCTCCTGCACAGTCCCACGCGGCCCACGCGCACGACAGCCACCACGGTGGCGGCCATCATGACGCCGGATTCTGGAGAACCTATATCTTCTCCACCGATCACAAGGTGATCGGCATCCAGTACGGCGTGACCTCGCTGTTGTTCCTCTTCTTCGGCTTCGCCCTGATGCTGGCCATGCGGTGGCAGATCGCCTATCCCGGCAAGCCCATGCCCGTGGTCGGCGCGCTGCTCGAAGGGGTGCTCGGCCCAATTGCGGCCGGCGGCGTGATGACGCCAGACCTGTACAACACGTTCGGGGCGATGCACGGAACCATCATGGTCTTCCTCGGCGTGGTCCCGCTGGGCTTTGCGGCCTTCGGAAACTACCTGGTGCCCCTGCAGATCGGGGCCATCGACATGGCCTTTCCGCGCATCAACATGGCCAGCTTCTGGTCGTTCCTGATCGGCGGCATGGTGATGTTCGTCAGCTTCTTCATTCCCGGCGGTGCGGCTCAGGGTGGTTGGACCTCGTATTCCCCCCTGGCCACGTCCATCCCGACCGACGGTCAGACGTGGTGGATCCTGGCGATGGTCCTGATCATCACGTCTTCACTCCTGGGCTCCGTCAATTTCATCGCCACCGTGATTCAGTTGCGCGCGCCGGGCATGACCTGGATGCGCATGCCCTTCTTCACCTGGGCGCAGTTCGTCACCGCCTTCATCCTGCTGCTGGCCTTCCCGCCGCTTGAGGCGGCCGCCGTGATGCAGCTCATGGACAAGGTCTTTCACGCGAGCTTCTACCTGCCCACCGGCCTGTTGATCGGCGGCCAGTTGGCGGATATCAGCGGCGGCGGAAGCCCGTTGCTCTGGCAGCATCTCTTCTGGTTCCTGGCGCACCCGGAGGTGTACGTGCTGATCCTCCCGGCCATCGGCATGGTGGGCGAGATCCTGGCCAACAACACCCGCAAGCCACTGTTCGGTTACCGTTCCCTCGTGTACTCGGTCCTCGCGGTCGGGTTCATCTCGTTCATCGTCTGGGCGCATCACATGTACCTGACCGGGATGGGCACCAGGATTTCGACGTTTTTCCAGACCACGACCCTGATCATCTCCATCCCGTCGGTGATCATTCTGACCTGTCTCTTTTTGTCACTCTGGGGAGGATCCATCCGTTTCAATTCCGCGATGCTGTTCGCGTTGGCCTTCCTTCCCATGTTTGGCATCGGCGGTCTCACGGGACTCCCGCTGGGGTTCAACTTCAGCGATCTGCTGCTGCACGACAGCTACTACGTGATCGCCCATTTCCACTACGTGGTGGCGCCGGGCACGATTTTTGCCCTCTTCGCCGGGGTCTACTTCTGGTTCCCGAAGATGAGCGGCCGGAAGATGAACGAATGGCTGGGGAAGATCCATTTCGCCGGATCGTTCGTATTCATGAACCTGGTCTTCTTCCCCATGTTCGCCCAAGGCGTCGCGGGCATGTCCCGCCGCATGTCCGACGGTGGCGTCTCCTACATGCTCAACGACATGACCGCCGACGTGCTCGGGCGTCTGCCCAAGGAGGTGGTGGAGGCCAACATCGGCATCTCCACCGCGGCCTTCCTGCTGGGCGTGGCGCAAATCCCCTTCATCATCAATTTCTTCTGGAGCATTTTCCGTGGTGAGAAGGTGACTTCCAACAATCCGTGGGATGCGACCACCCTGGAGTGGCAGACGCCGACCCCGCCGCCACACGGCAACTTCGACAAGCCGATCAAGGTGTATCGCGGACCGTACGAATACAGCGTCCCCGGCGCCGCGCGGGACTACCTCCCGCAGAACGAACCCAACCGCTCCTGACCGACGCGCTGCGCGAGCCCCTCGAACCCAAGCTCTCGTCTCCATGGACATTCCCTACACAGTGTTACCGCGCCGGGACACCGGCCTTTACAATGCCAAGCTCGGCATCTGGCTGTTCCTCGCCTCGGAAGTGATGCTCTTCGGAGCGCTGTTTTCCGCCTACATCCTGCTGCGGGTGGGGTCGTACCCGGGAGTGTGGCCGCATGGCATTCTCAATGTGCCGGTGGGCACCCTCAATACGATGGTGCTCATCTGCTCCAGCGTGACCGTGGTGCTGGCCTGGGCGGCGCTCAAGGCCAATGACTTCGCCAAGTACCGCAAGATCCAGTTGGTCACCGTGCTCTGCGCCCTCGCCTTCGTGTGCATCAAGAGCTACGAATATTATGACAAGTTCACCCACTACGAAGTGGTGATGAAGGACGGACGGGTGATCGACGGTCACCTGGTGCGCAAGGAGGGCGGGGGACAGGTGGTGAACGGCCGGAAACAACCCCCGGAGTTCATCGTGCTGCACGGCGTGGAATTTCCCGCCGAGATGAAGGCGGCCGGCATGGCCAAGATCCCGCTGCTCGAGGCGATCGAAAAGAAGTCCGGACACCACGCCGAGCACAAGGAGTTCCGCGTGGCCTGGAGCGACACGACGCGCGTGCAGAATTACGGCCCTTGGCACAATACGTACCTGGCGATCTATTTCACGCTGACCGCCCTCCACGCACTTCACGTCATCGGGGGTGCGGCGGTGATTTTCTGGATCTGGGGCCCGGGCGCGGCGATGTGGAAGACCGACCCCGAGCGCTACACCAATCGCGTCGAGGTGTCCGGCCTGTTCTGGCACTTCGTCGATCTCGTCTGGATCTTCCTCTTCCCCATCCTCTATCTCCTCTAGACCAACATGACCGATCAAAACGCCCATCACGGCAACCACGGGATCAAGGGATACCTCCTGGTATTCTTCGGTCTCATCATCGGCACCATCATCACCGTCGCGGCGTGGAAGGTGCATTTGCCCACCCTCTTCCTCACCGTCCTGGTCGCCCTCATCATCGCCACGGTGAAGGCCAGCATGGTGGCTGCCTGGTTCATGCATCTGGCCAACGAACAGCGCATGATTTACGCCATTCTCGGCCTGACATTCTTCTTCTTCCTGGGCATGATGCTCCTGACGGTTTGGGCGTATGGCGATGCTCCCAAGATCCATCTGCCCTGACCGGACGAACCTTCAACCAGGAGCCATGTCATGTCCCTCAAGTCCTTCCATGTGGTGTTCATTGGTTCCGCCTTCCTCCTCGCGGTGTTCCTCGGAGTCTGGTGGATCAAGGAGTATTTCATGCGGACGCACCATCTCCTCGACCTCGTGCTCGGCGTCGGAGCGGTGGTGGGCGCCGTGGGATTGGTGATTTATGGCCGGTATTTCGCGAGGAAGCTGAAGAACATCGATTACTTCTGAGATGAGACGCGTGTCCACGACTGCCGGGGCGTTGCTCGGCCTGATGGTGTGCCTGCTGCCCTCGGCGGCCGAGGCCTGTGCCGTGTGCTTCGGAAAGACCGACTCCCCGCTGGGGAAGGGGCTCCACTGGGGCGTGTTTGCGCTGCTGGCGTTCATCTTCGCCATGCTCGCCGCCTTCGGCACTTTCGCCGTGTACCTGGCGCGCCGAGGGGCGGCCATGCATCGCGAGCAGTCCGCCGAGGGCACGGGTGAGACCAACGAAACGCTGGGATCCTGATTTTCGACCATGATGGAGAAACTATTGAACCTGCCGGTCGTGGCCTCCGAACACGGACGTGCCGTCGACCAATTTGTTGTGCTCGTGCACTGGCTGATGGCGCCGCTCTTCGTGGGTTGGCTCCTCTTCTTCCTCTACACGCTCTGGCGTTTCCGCTCCTCCCGAAACCGGAAAGCAGACTACGCGGGCGTCCAGGGGCATGCGTCCACCTGGCTGGAACTCGCGGTGGTGAGTTTCGAGGGCGTGCTGCTGATCGGCTTCGCCATCCCGCTCTGGGCTCGTGCGGTGGATGATTTCCCGCTGGAAAAGGATGCCACCGTGATGCGCGTCGTGGCGGAGCAGTTCGGCTGGAACTACATCCTCCCGGGCAAGGACGGGAAGTTCGGCCCCCAGGATCTGGCATTCATCTCGGCGGAGAATCCCTTCGGATTCGACAAGTCCAAGCCGGAGACCAAGGACAACATCATCGCCGTGAATGAGATTCACGTCCCGGTGGGCAAGCATGTGATCATGAACTTCTCGTCCAAGGACGTGATTCATTCGTTCAAGGTCGTCCCCATGCGAGTCACTCAGGACTGCATTCCCGGAATCAACATCCCGCAGCACTTCCTGCCCACGAAAGAGGGGAAGTACCAGGTGATCTGTGCGCAGTTGTGCGGCAACGGCCACGCGGCCATGGCCCAAGGCGTGGTCGTGGTGGAACCCCAGGCCGCCTTCGACGCCTGGCTGGAATCCAAGGCCACGGGAGGCGGTCCTGCCACCTCGTTCGAGTAGCCTCTCCCTGGCCTTTGGCTGACGGCCTCGAAGGCGCCCTCCAAGAGGGCTGCCTAGGTACCGCTCCCGACTGATGAATGAGATGCCCCCAGGAGCACGGGTGGCGGACCGACTCCCCGCTCGTCGCTCGGTCGATCCCGAGCGACTGCTGAGGCGGCTGGCTTGGTCAGGGGGGGTCCTGTGCGCGCTCATGGCCACCCTCGTGGCCTGGGAGTATCGCAAACGCGTCGTGTCCCCGCCGCTGCCTGTGTTGCGAATGGTGGGAGACTTCGCAGTCACGAATCAGACCGGCCTGCCGCTGAACAGTTCCGCGCTGCGGGGGCGTCCCTGGGCGGTGGACCTGATCTTCACGCGATGTCCCGGACCGTGTGCCGACCTGACGCGTGTGATGGCGGCCGTCCAGCGCGGGCTCCCATCCAATTCGCGCGCCGGTCTGATGTCCGTGTCCTCCGATCCCGAGTTCGACACCCCCGCCGTGCTAGCCGTTTATGCGGGCAAGTTCCAGGCCGATCCCGCCCGCTGGCAGTTCGTCACCGGAGACAAGGCGGAGCTGCGGCGGTTGGCCACCGAACAACTGTCACTGGTGCTGCAGGACAAGGCGGAACCCGACCGGACCACGCCCGATGACCTATTCCTGCACAGCACACTCATCGTGCTCATGGATGGCGAAGGGCGCCTGCGCGCGGTGGTGGAAGGCTTGGAGCCTGGTGCGGCGCAGCGTGTCCTGGAACTCCTCGCCCGCCTCGAGAGGGAAGGCTGACACTCCGTGGAAGTTCGAGACCTGCCAGCCCTCAATGCGGCCCTTAACGGGCTGGCCGCCGTGCTCCTGATCCTGGGTTTGGCATTCATCCGCACCGGGCGGCGCACGGCGCATCAGCGGTGCATGGTGGCCGCCTTTGTCACCTCGTGCGTGTTCCTTGTTTTCTACGTGCTTCACAAGGTGCTGGTGAA